>DAISZI010000021.1:0-12535 GCA_036824885.1 Oligoflexia bacterium | reverse complement strand
AGAGGCATCACCGTAAAACGCCAGCTTCCCATGAAAGATGCCTTTCGCTACTCAGTTCTTTTATCTGAAATGATTCGCGGGACAATCACCCAGGGCTCCCACTCCGTCTGGATTGCACAACGAGAAGGCCGTGCGAAAGACGGATGTGACACTACCCATCCAGGCATTTTAAAAATGCTCACCCTGACAGGAGAAGGAACCCTCCTAGAAAAACTCGAGAGTTTATCGTTACTGCCTGTTGCAGTCTCCTACGAATACGATCCTTGCGATGCTTTGAAAGCAAGAGAACGCGTCCTGCTAGAAAAAACAGGGACCTATCAAAAAAAACCAGGAGAAGATCAAAAAAGCATGCTCCAAGGTATCCATGCACCTAAAGGAAGAATCCACATTGCACTAGGCAGATTGATCTCTTTTCAAGCATCCGAAGACCTCTCCCCCAAAGAACGACTCCAAAAAATCGCCCAAGCAATAGATCATGAAATCTTGAAACTTTACCGACTTTGGCCTTCTCATTCCATCGCCTACGACTTATTGCATCCAAAAATGCGCCAAGGAAACTACTTAGCTGAAGAAAAAGAGTTTTTTATCAAACGCATGCAAGCTCAGATCCAATCCCTGAGTACTCCTGATGTAGATCAGGAGACTTTAAGGACTCGGTTTTTAGAAAGCTACGCTTGCTCCTTAGAAAGAAAATTAGCAAGCAATTTTATTTAAAAAAAGATACGATCTCCCTCAGGATTCTTGAGGAGGAACCATGTACCTAAAAAATGGCAGTTATTTTTTATTAACAAGCCTTATTCTCATCAGCTGTGGTAGATCTTATGATCCACCGCCCTCAGACCTCCTTCCCAATGGATCGATCTTAGCAGCTCTCAGTGGACCTAATGTGATCAGCTTAGGGATCAATGGATCCCACTGTCTAAGCAATAGCGCCGTGAATGTGCCCGGCGTTTCCGTCAAAATTTGCAGCACAACTGGATCCAACTGCATCACAGTACCCTATTTATTAGTTGATACAGGAAGCACAGGACTTCGTATTTTCAAATCAGTGCTAGAACCCCTGATCTCTAATAATACGATCCAACCTGTCACCCTCAATGGCAATCCTCTTGCGGAATGTGTCCAATTTGGAGACAAGACCAATCAATGGGGTCCTGTTTATCAAGCAGGCGTCATTTTAGGAGGAGAAAGTGTCGTGTCTGTCCCCATCCAAGTCATTGATCCGAACTACGCAACGATGTCGGGAGGCTGTGCACAGAACCGAAGTACCACCGATCAAAATCCAGATCAAACAGGATTCAACGGCATTTTAGGCATCAATCTCTCTGCACAAGACTGCCGTTCATGCATAGGCATGTACTATACTTGCAACGGTAATAGCTGCACACGACAAACACCCCCTTTATCTAATCAACTAACCAATCCTATCAGTAAACTTGCTGTAGACAATAATGGAGCCGTGCTCATGCTTCCCAGCATCCCTTTCGGAGGAGTGCGGGCTATTGAAGGAGGCTATCTCGTCTTAGGCATTGACACTCAAAATAACAATAGCTCCTCCCAAGTAACAAGTTATGCTGCTGATAGCTCAGGATATTTTCTGACAGACTACCAAGGACAGACCATTGAAGCTTTCTTAGATTCTGGTTCCAACGCCTATTACTTTCCTAGCAGCACCAATGAATGTCAGTACGGATTTTATTGTCCTTCAAGCTTGTCTACTATGGGAGCAAACATCATCAGTAATGATCAAAAAAAAAGCAGCAATATTCCTTTCTTTATCAGCAATGCAGAGAACCTATTCCAAACACCTAACAAAGTCTTTCTTGAACTCGGAGGAAGCGGGGCTCAATTTGACTGGGGTCTGCCTTTTTATATCGGACGTAACGTTTTCGTGGGTATTGAAAACACCAGCTCTTCCTTAGGACAAGGTCCCTATTGGGGTTTTTAAGGCAACTGGCACTTTTAGGATGCTTTTGGGCTTGTAGTCCTGCCACTTCTTGGCAATCAAACACAAATGCCCCAAATCCAACCTTAAACCCAACCAATCTCTTACCTCTCAGCGTCAATGGATTCAATTGCTCTTTATACCCCCAAACAACCCCCAATAAAGCCTGCACTACCGTGGTAATTTGCAATAGCAATCAGACCAACTGCACCAGCATCACCGACCTCAGAGTAGATACACAAACTTCAGGTATTCATATTTTTCAAGATGCACTTCCCAGCACCCTTTACACGTCCTTACAGAATATTTCCACCACCAACGGAAACTTAGGAAACTGTTTTAATTATGAGGGATATTCTTACTGGGGAAATGTTTTTCAAGCAATCGTCCTTCTGAATGGACAAAAAGCGAGTGTTCCGATCCAAATTATTGACAATACAAAGACACATCCCACCACCTCTGAATCAACGAATCTTTGTACCTCACTTACCAACACCCCTACAAATTCAAGCAAAGCTCATTACCAAGGTATCTTTGGTATCGGCCCCAAGCAGCAAGACTGCGGAAGTTCTTGTGTTTCTACCCCCTCTATCTATTACTACAGCTGTCCTAATGGACTTGCTCAATCCATTGCTACCTGCACTCAAACGACCGTCCCCCTCAATCAACAAATCACCAACCCTATCGCTGAGTTAGCTGAAAATAACAATGGAGTCATCCTCCAACTTCCCCAAGTCCCATCAGCAGGCGTGCCTTCCGTAGAAGGATCCATTATCTTGGGAATTGACACCGAAACAAATAATGCTTCCACCGGAACTCAATACATCCCCACCAATACAGACACCTCAATCTCTGTCTCATCCCAAGGGCAAAGTTACTCAGCTATGATCAATGCTGCAGCAAGCGCATTCACCTTCCCCTCTACGATAACCACTGGGACTGTCAATCAAATCACGTATTATTGCCCAACAACAGCACAAAATTTTACGAGTATGATCTATGGATCCCAAAATATTCCTTTAACTTTTTCTATCGGAAACGCAACTAGCTTATTAGGACATTCCTCTTATGTATTTGCTGAGCTAGGAATTCCTTCCTCCCAAAACACTATTATTTATGGAATTCCTTTTTTTTTCGGAAAAAGTGTCTTTGTAGGATTTGAAAATAGGTCCTCCTCGTTAGGTCAAGGACCTTATTATGCGTTTTGAAACAAAACAAGAGAAATCAAAAAAAATAGACAATAAAATTAAAATAATTTAAAATTAGCTCAAGAAGGGAAGATAGTTATGGTACGTTGGACTGTCCTGGTAATGCTCATGATGAGTGTTCGCACAAACGCGAAGCTCTCAGGGAACACGGATCCATCCGTTTTTATTGAATCCTTAGGAGTGAATTCATCTGATCAAATACATAAAACTATCGCTCATTATGACGCTTACGAAATACACACATTTGAATCTCAATTAGAGAGCAAAAGGGCCATCAGTGAATACGTAGAAAAATCTTCAAAAACGGTTTTTGCCATTGCTTGGAAAAACCTAATTTTTCACCCTGATGTAACCGCACTTTTTGAACAAAAAAGTCACCGAAAAGATTACCAAACCTGCATCGATGATAAGATTTTGCCACGCAACAATCGCCACCACCCGAAACACGATTTAACCAAGCATTCCCTCAGAAGAAGGTACTTGCATTGTGCAATCAATGATACGACAATCTCTGAACACTGGGGGCATATAGGAATTTTGCAAGGCCGCGTGTATGACCAAAAGATCGCACAAAAATTTGGATTAAGTCCCGAGGCTCTTATCGTTGAAAAAAAATAAAGACTCGCAAAAATTTTTACCCTTTAAAAAATTTAAAAACTATTTCTTAGGATGATCATGCGACTTTTACTATTTTTGATGGCATTAACTTTTACAACAAACTGCGGATCAAACTTAAAAACTATTGATAGCAGCAGCTACCTTTCGAATCCCGCGAACTTAGAATTTTTGTCTGGACCCAATGTCATGAATATCAGCATCAACGGAAGCACCTGTGACAACGTTCTTAATAGCACAAGTTTTACCCTTACTCCAACCCTCAACTCCCTGTGCGCAAGCGTCACCATTTGCGATACTAATGCATCTAATTGCCAAACGATCTCTGGACTTCGAATTGACACCGTTCATGCAGGGCTTCGTATTTTCAAAAGCGCCATCAATAGCTCGACCCTAACCGCCCTAACACCCGTTCAAGTCAGTTCTAAGAATTTAGCCATCTGGGAAAACCTCAGTAGCACCGATATATTATGGGGAAGTATTTATCAGGCGAAAATCACTTTAGCAGGACAAATAACCCCGAATCTCACTACCTTGCAAATTATTGATAACGGAACCTTAAGCACAGGATCTGATCAATCCGCCGCAGGATCATCGTTGCTGACAACACTGAACACAATAACCAGCCCAGCTTCTAACTTCACTTTAATCACTGCTCCCAACGATACCTATACCTACAATGGAATCTTGGGTATTGGTCCAGAACAATACCGTTGCATAAACAGCGCCTCTTGCCTCACCGATTCCAATAATAACCGCTACTTTGCTTGCGAAACGACAAACCACACCTGCACTTCAACTACAGCAACTTATACCCAGCAATTAATAAATCCTATTATGGCTCTCAGCGAAAACAACAATGGCGCCATTATCAGCCTGCCCTCTACCGCTCCAGGCGGATCTTCGTCGAAAAATGGTTATCTCATCTTAGGCATTGACACTCAATCCAACAACAATTCTACAGGCATGACCGCCTTTTCCTGCGAAAATTATTATAGCGAGCTCACTACTTCTCTTCAAGGTACTATTTTTTCGAATTCACGCTTTCAAACTTTAAATAATCAAAACCTTATCGCATCCAACATTCCAGCATCGCCTAATAGCCCCAATTACTACATGCCCTACGGCGTTCAAACACTCAAAGGCAGCATCCTAGGAACAAATAGTCATTTAGATTTTCAGATCTACATAGGAAATAGTTTAATTATCGCAACAAATTACCAGAACTACCCCACACTATCTGTGTTTTCTGAATTTGCAATGTATAATAATAATTCTACCGGTTATGACGCCATTTATGGTCTTCCTTTTTTCTTAGGAAGAAACGTTTTTATAGGATTCGAAAATTCAAGATCGAATCTTGGATCCGGGAAATACTACGCTTTCTAAAAACAGACAATTAACTAAAAATTCATTAAAATTCTCATTAGAAAAGAGAATAGATGCTTTATTGGATTGATCTTGCTCATCGTAAGCATTCACGCAAATGTGAAAGCCATAAAAAATATAACTCAGAAAGTTTTTATCAGAATTTAGCAAAGATTTTTATGATCAGATATAAGCGAGTAGCCATCAGAATAAAATACCCACATGCAAACTCAAGCAACCGTCAAAATTTTAAAGCGACACAACTATTCAACGAAAAAAGACTTCAAGATATTTATACAATTTACATTATTTTTAATTCTGTTATTTTTTACGGCAAGCTGTGAATCAAACTTAAAAACTATTGATAGCAGCAACTGCCTTTCAATCCCACGACCTTAGCATTTCTATTTGGATCTAATATCATGGATATCAGCATTAATGGAACTAACTGCGGTCCAGTGTATGATAGCTCGAATCAGATTCTCACTCAAAATCTCAACTCTCTTTGCGCAAGCCTCACTATTTGTGATTCTAATTGATCTCATTGTCAAACAATCCCTGAACTTCGAATAGATACAGTTCATGCAGGGCTTCGTATTTTTAAAAACGCCATCAATAACTCCACCCTCAATGCCCTCACACCCGTTACTCAAGGCACTTCTCCCAATGAGCTGAATCTTGCAACTTTCCAAGTACTGCAGGAATCGTATGTGCTATGGGGAAGCACTTATGAATGCAAATATCACCTGAGGAGGAGAAACAACTCTCACTCCCACTACTTTACAAATCGTTGATAATGGAACCTTAAGCACAGGCTCTGACCAATCTAGTGCATCCTCAGCACTACTGACAACACTCAATAATACGACAAACCCTTCCTCCAATTTTACGCTGATCACTGCTCCGACAGGAACCTATGCCGCCAATGGAATTTTGGGCATCGGCCCAGAGCAATACTATTGTAATTCCTATGCTGGTTCTAATTGCATCAATACCAACAATAATCAGTACTTCGCTTGCTCGACTACAACCTATGCCTTCAATTCAACTGCAACACCTCTGAATCAACCATTAAAGAACCCCATCACAGCCCTTAGTCAAAATAACAATGGAGCTATTCTCAGCTTGCCTTCTGTCCCTGCAGGTGGATCTTCCTCCAAAAATGGTTATCTCATTTTAGGCATTGACACTCAATCAAACAACGCTTCTACAGGCATGACAGTATTTCCCTGCACCAATGATCACAGTGAATTCAAAACTACCCTTCAAGGAAATACATTTCAATATTCACTCTTCCAAACTTTAAGTAATTATAACTGTGTAGAATCCAACCTTCCCATAGCATCGTCTTCCAATCCACAGTACTATACCCCTTCAAGTGTTCAAACACTCAGGGGTAGCATCCTAGGAACAACTAATCATTTAGATTTTCAACTTTATATAGGAAATAGTTTGACAATCAGCAATTATTACCAGACTTCCCGAGCACTCTGTGTGTTTTCAGAATTCGCAGCTTATAATAATAACAATTCAGGTTATAACACTCTTTATGGTCTTCCTTTTTTCTTAGGAAGAAATGTTTTTATAGGCTTTGAAAGCGCAAGTTCAAACCTCGGAAGTGGAAGGTACTACGCTTTCTAAAAAACATGTTCGAGCACTTTTTCTGTGCCTCCCCCAAATATCAACATGTAGAAAATCATAAAAAAGACCTAGGAAACATTTCTATAAAAGACTTTATAATCCTTGCCAGTCCAAAAACTCAAGGCAGAACAAGGTGCAACACTAAATACCCTCCGAGACCGCCTAGAAAATCTACTCAAACACTCATGCATCAAAACCAAAAAAAGCATTAAACTCTTTTTTAATAGAGCTCTTTCGAAACGAATGCATTGAACTCCAGTCGCAATGACGGAAATTTGAGTTTCAAGATTTTTCTTAAAATTTATACAATATATTGGAATTATTTATTTTTTTAAAACTAAACATGTTATTTAATCCTTTGAAAATCAAGTGAAATGAGTTTAAAATCTTCTTCGTGACTGACAAGAGTCCGGGATCAAAGAAATTTCATCCAAAATCGCAAGAAAAATCAAACAAGAGCCGTCCAGTGAACACTCTTTGAACGTGATGCAGGAGATCCCTTGAGAAATCAACGAAACCCTGAGCTCAAAGTTTAATCTTATAAATAGAACTGATAATCTCAAGCTCAATCGATGAGCCTGCCAAGGGATCTCAACGATCAACGGATTGAATCAATGGAATCAAATGACACAGTGAGAGGCATGAAAATACTTAGGCGAAATGACTCATCATTTTGCTACACCCGAGCCAGGACCCCAAAAAAAATACCACTTCTGACAAAACTTGAGAATTTAGAAAAAATAAATATCCAATTCATAAAAAAACGTGGTATGGTCCGTGACCTATGAAAAATTTTGATACCTTCAACCTCAGTCCTGGATTACTCAGGAGTCTTACCGAACTTAACTACCAGCAACCCACCCCTATTCAGGCACAAACCCTGCCCCTCTTACTCCAGCAGAAAACAGACTTTTTGGGTTTAGCCGCAACAGGAACAGGAAAAACAGCGGCTTTTTTAATTCCTGCCCTGGAACAAATCCAACCGAACTCCTCGCAACCCCAAGTACTCATTTTATGTCCCACACGTGAACTTGCACTTCAAATCACTAGACAAGTTCAGCTCTTAGGCAAGTACAAGCACATTGAAGGCCTTGCCCTTTATGGAGGTGCTGGGTACGCAGATCAGATTCGAGGACTCAAAAATAAAGCTCCAATTGTCATCGGTACTCCAGGACGTGTCGTCGACCATCTAAAGCGAGGCACTTTAAAACTACATCAGATGCAAACCTTCATCTTAGATGAAGCCGATGAGATGATTTCCATGGGATTTCAAGAAGATCTAAGCTTTATCTTAGAGCAAGCCCCGCGCAATCCAAAAAATGGCGCAACTAATCAAATCTGGCTTTTCTCGGCAACCATGAGCCCGCAAATCCACCTTGTCGCCAAAAAGTATCTGAAAAATCCTAAAAAAGTACATTTGGAACAAACGATCCCTTCTCGACTAGAACAAATCTACTACCTGACACACGAAGGACAAAAAAATGAGCTTTTATGCCGTGTGATCGACACAAGCCCTCATTTTTACGGCTTAGTCTTTTGCCAAACAAAATCATTAGTCATGGAGCTCACAGAATACCTCAAACACAAAGGCTATCCTGCTACCTGCTTGCATGGAGATCTGGATCAAAAAAATCGTGAAAGAACCCTTCAAAGCTTCAAGAACAAAAAATCAACCATTTTAATATGTACTGACATTGCCTCACGAGGATTAGATGTTTTGGACCTCACGCATGTCATCAATTATTCCCTTCCTCGGGAATTAGAACATTATATCCACCGCATCGGAAGAACGGCAAGAAGTGGAAAAACCGGGCTAGCTATCAGCTTCGTAACTCCTTCCCACCGCAATTTACTTCCGCGCATCGCAAAAGCTACAGGCTCAGAATGGACTAAAGCCGAATTACCCACTTTAAAAGATATCCAAAAAGGGAAACTCGCACAAATCCTACCCAGTTGCCAAAACCAAGAAGGTTGGCAACGAATGACACCTCTCTTACAAGAATGGGAAGCATGGTTAAAAGCCACCCCTTCGATAGAAGTGGCTTCTCGATTACTTCTGTTTGCCTTTCCTCAAGTTTTTGGCCCTCAAGAAGATCGACTGACGCCTGTCAAAGACTTCCCGGAACGTTCTTTTCCATCGAGAAAACGGTTTCGTCAACGCCGACGTTAAAAGAGAGCCATGATCTCTGCCCTTGATTTGCGCTTGGAAAAATTCTTTCTACCAGTGTTGCCAAAAACTTCGGTAGCATAGGCAACCCCTGGACGGCAAATAGGCTTCCCAAACAACGTTAAAATTTACCTATTTGGACGATCTCTTCTTTCTCGGAATAGCCCAAAATAGAAATCAACTGAGCCACTTTTTGAGCTAAGTTACGAAAAACCTCATCTCCACTCTCTGTACAAGCAGGCCTTCCCTCATCCCCACCTTCACGAATCGAACCCACTAAGGGAATTTGTGCTAAGAGAGGGATTTCAAAAGAGCTTGCCAACGCCTGCCCCCCGCCTTCTCCAAAAAGAAAATGGGATTTTTGGCACTGATCACAACGGAAAAAAGTCATGTTCTCCACCACTCCCAAAACAGGAATACGCACCTGCTCAAACATGCGATAGGCTTTCCTCACATCTTCTAAGGCAACTTCCTGAGGAGTCGTCACTAAAACAGCTGCAGTCACGGGAACCAATTGCGCTAAAGAAAGCTGCACATCACCGGTACCAGGAGGCATATCGACGATAAGATAGTCCAAAGTACCCCAATCTACCTGATGGCAAAACTGCTGCACCACGCTATGCAGCATAGGACCTCTCCACACAACAGGCTGATGGTGCTTGAGCAAGAAACACATAGACATCACAGCAACCCCATGAGCACGAGGAGGAGAGAAAAGCTCCCCACGTTGAGGATGCTGAAAAATCTCAGGAAGCGTACGAACCCCCATCATTCGGGGAAGATTCGGTCCATAAATATCAGCATCTAACAGACCTACCCGAGCACCCTGCTGAGCTAAACTCACAGCCAGATTGACCGCCACCGTACTTTTGCCAACTCCCCCCTTCCCACTTGAAACAGCAAGAATATGCTGAACCCCTTCAATCGCACGACCTGGATGAGGTCTAGAACGAGACCCGACCCGCGCATCCATCTGAATAGAAACGGCACGAACCCCAGCCACCGCAAGTACTTTCGAACGACATTCAGACTCCAATTGAGCTTTCAAAGGACAAGCAGGAGTCGTCAGAACCACTCGAAAAGAGACCTTCCCCTCCTCATCCACCTGAAGATCCTGAATCATCTTCAGCGTCACAAGATCCTTTTTTAAATCAGGATCAATCACCGTTTTTAAAGCTTCAAGCACCTGCTCTGAGATTTTCATGATACTCCTGAATCCTTCGTCTTCAAATAAGACTCATTTTCCTTGATAAAATCCCGAATCTCATCGGT
This sequence comes from Oligoflexia bacterium, assembly GCA_036824885.1. Lineage (GTDB taxonomy): Bacteria > Bdellovibrionota > UBA1018 > UBA1018 > UBA1018 > DAISZI01. The sequence continues at coordinate 2,319 of DAISZI010000021.1, read as the reverse complement.
CATATCTAACAATTTCTTCCATTGCTCTTTATAAAGAGTCACGGGAAACCTTCCCAAACCATAAAGAGACACGGCTCCTTTTTCACTGACTTTTAACGAAAGAGGCCTCGCACCTGTTTTTTTTAAAGCCTGATTTTCAGCTCGAAGCTTTTCCAGTTCCTCTTTTAACTTAACAGCATCATCATGATCATTCATCCCACACCTCATTGCTAAAGGGTTTTTTTTAAGCAACTCGAGAAATTAAGTAAAAAATAAAAAACTCTCAAGTCGGAAAACCCTTTTTAGACTAACAGCATACAAAAGTCCACGCTCAAAAGAGCAACAACCTAATCGCGTCATCCCATGATGAAAAGTTCCCTCAGGACACCTGCCTCAAACTCGAAGAAAGAATGCCCGCATACTCCTGAGCAAGACAAACTCAAAAGAATTTGTGGATTCGATCACCCTTTTCCATCATCACCCCCCACTCCTGGGTCCCTCAAAAAACCTGAACCTTTTTGCAGAAGTTCTAAGCCCACGAAGAAGGAAAACCTTTGTGGTGCGAGCAATACCGCTTTCGTATGTATTGACTCTGCTTGAACCATGGATTCAGGTACAAGCGTTGTTTTTTTAATAGCTCTATGCTATTTTGCTGGTACCAACAATCTTTTTAGGTTTCAGCCACGCCTTACAACTGAGCCTTTCTACCAGAGCTTTAGGACATGAGATGGGTTGCATTCAATATGTCGACAGATTTTAAAGAATTTAAAAAAGGTGCAAAGCGAACGCTCCCTATTGCTTTCTCTACCGCTATTTTTGGCCTAAGCGTAGGAGTTCGAGCACAGGCGGCAGGCCTTACATTAACCGAGCTTTCTTTCATGAGTTGTCTTGTTTTTGCAAGTTCATCTCAGGCAATTGCAATAGAACTTTGGAAATTGCCCTTGCCTATCTTTTCCATCATACTCACCACTTTATTTGTTAATATTCGCTACATACCTATGGGTGGCGCATTAGCGCATATTTTCAATGAGTTACCCAAAAAAAAAGTTTTTCCATCGCTTTTTATCATGTCAAACTCAAGCTGGGTTGTGACCCTGGAACAAGAGCAATTCAACCAGCTCACAGCGCAAGGTCATTCTCAGCCTCACGTAAGTCTTTCTTTTTTTTTAGGAAGTGCAATGACCGCCTACCTCAATTGGTGTCTTTCCTCGATCTTAGGCTATTTCGTGGGACCCTTGATTCCCCATCCCGAGCGATTCGGATTAGATTTCACCATGACTTCTACCTTCATCTATATCATAGTAGGTACCTGGCGAGTCAATAGAAGGCTTGCTCCATGGTTCACGGCAGCTGCATCTTCTGTCGTCGCTGCTCGATTATTGCCGGGGACGCTGTATATTGTCGTAGGTGCCCTAGCCGGCTGTGCGATTGCTGCTATTTTTGATCCAACGACAACAAAAGCGGGAGGTTCCAAACCATGCATCTAGATGCTTTTCTGACCATTATGGGAATGTCTTTAGCTACTTATGCTACACGAGTCCTAGGCGTTTGGTTCATTTCTCGGCTCAAAGAATCAGAACGACTCAAAAGATCCATTGCTTACCTGCCCGGTTCAGTTTTAATCTCCATTGTACTTCCCCCACTCTTTCACAAAGGAGCCTCCGAAGCTCTAGCAGCAACAGTAACACTTATCTCAGCCATTATTTTCAAAAACCTCATCATTTCCATGCTACTGGGAATGGCATCAATCATTCTATTTCGAGGACTATTTTGAGACTCTTTTTGCTCTTGCGTGTCCGCTTAGATCCATAAATACTGAAAGCTATTCAAAAATAAAGGGTTCATTACAGATCAAACCAAGAACCAGAAGTCTGAGAAGCAAAATTTACCACAATGCCTCACCTGCTACCTAAGTTCTTGTGTAATCACCGTCTCAAAGAACTCTGAGAACATCTTCAACAAAGCACCAATGCAGATTCAACCCAAGTAGCCTTTTTTCAACTACTTGAGAAAATCTCTCTGTAAATCATGCAACAGTTTCATGGTCTATCTCACCGGATCCATCCCTACTCGGGCATCAGCAATCCTCACCACCAAAAGCCACAACTTCACAGATCGTCTTGATTTTGAACAACATGTCGGAAATTACTACCATTGCAGTAGCAAGCGTATCCCCCCCATTTCACTAAAAAAAGTTCTCAAAAATCTCTATTTTTTACAAAAAAATGAATTTTTAGCATCAATTTTTATTGATCAGTAAAATTGAATGTATCCCGCATTCCGCGCCAAAAACATAAAAATCAAAAATTAAAAAAAATTAAATTTTTATGGTTTTTATTT
>DAISZI010000250.1:660-2892 GCA_036824885.1 Oligoflexia bacterium | reverse complement strand
AATTGATTTTTCGATCACCCAAAAAATGGGTACCTGTATTTTGGAATATGGGTTAAAGAATGCTTTTATCGAGCTCTTAAAGTTTTTTTGAAGAGAAATGGAATTTTTTATGGTTTGGTCTATTTCTGTCAGGACATTTTTGGTTTTTTTTATTTTTTTGGATGCTTCTTGTAAAGAATCGGAAAAAAAGGGAAATGCGCTCATGCATCAGCAAGATGAGGGTAAATCCAAGATTTTGCCCTCGTTTGGTGGAAGTAGGGTTCGAAAAAAGCATAGTAGTTTCCAAGAAACGCAGATCAAATCTAAAAATCAAAAGGTCATCGAAGTCTTAGATGAGTGCTCTGCGGCGCATGAATCTGAGGTTGAGTCATTCCCTTTTGAAACAGAAAATTCACTCACGAGACAAGATGAAGCTTTGGCTGATGCTTCAGGTCTTGTCTTTAAACCACGGTCAGTAGAAAAACGAATATTTTTTGTGTGTATCAAAGTTTTTGAGATCACTCAAACGGATCCTGATTTACCGATAGGGGATACTGATGATTTCATGAGTCAAAGTGCCATTGAAGCAAAAGCTGAATTTTGCCAAGAAGGATGGATTCAGGTGCAATCAGTATTGAGTTTTTGGTTGTTTCAGGAGGAAGCTCTGGGTCTTACTGCCCTAAGTGTAAGCGATTTTTACGAGCCAGGCTTCATTTGGGATCTTCTGAGTCCATTTTCATCCTACCTCATGAGTCAAAGTGTTGTTGAACCGAAAAATGAAAGATGGATTCAAGGGCAATTAGGATTAAAGTCTTGGGTAGATCGTCCGAGTCCGTTTTTACAGTCTGAGGCTACTGAATTAGCTCAAAAAAAAATGATCAAGTCAAGAACAAGGATGCCGAGAAAACGTCGATCTGTCATTTATTTGAAGACTAAAATACCAGATACTGGTGAATGTGAGAAAGGATTCAAAGATTTAAATCTGCATTGTTTCGGGAAACTCGTGCAATTCATGGGTGGCCTATTGAAGGGTTGTTTCTGCTTGCCTTGTGAGCAGAAGGATGACCCGAGTTAGGGTTTTTTTAAAAAAAAAGAGCTCAATCTAAAAGATCTGTTCGAATTTTCTTTTGAGGTGAAGCTCCTAAAACGCGTAAATTTTCTATTTTGCGAAAAACGTTCCCGGGACCTGCTTTGAGTTTGTTATTTGCTGTCTCATAAAGAGATCGATTGGTTTCTAGGGATTTTCCCAGTTTTTCAAAATCTTCTAGAAAGCCTACAAATTTATCATAGAGTCTGGCTGCTTCTTGAGCAATTTCCAAGGCATTTTTATTTTGATTTTCAAGTTTCCAAATGGAGGAAACTGTTTTCAAGCTGCTTAATAAAGTAGTTGAGGTGACAATAGCGATTCCTTTTTGCCAGGCTTTGGTGCAAAGATCAGGATCGGTTTGCATGGCTAAAATATACGCAGGTTCAATGGGAATGAATAAGAAGACGAGTTCTGGAGTATTCAGTGATTTTAAATGGCAATAGTGTTTGTCGCTGAGTTGCTGGATATGTCTTTCAATGGATTTGATATGATTTCCCATGAAATTTTTAGCTTGGGTATTTTGGCGGTACAAATCGTAGGCTTTTAAAGAAACTTTTGAGTCTATGATGAGATGTTTGTTTTCAGGAAGGGAAATGATGATGTCAGGTTTAAATTTTTCTTGAGTGTCATTTTCAAAGGTTTTTTGTTTGGTGTATTCGCGTCCCTCGGTAAGTCCTGAGGACTCTAAGATTCTTTCCAAAACCAGCTCTCCCCAGTCTCCTTGGATTTTTGAGTCTCCTCGAAGGGACTGGGTGAGCGACTGAGTATCTTTTGACATTTGATCATTTAATCCAATGAGTCGTTGGATTTCTGATTTTAAGGTATGTCTTTCTTTGGCTTCAGTGCTGTAAGTGTCTTCTACTTTTTTTTCAAAAAGCTTCAATTTTTCTTGAAAAGGGCTCAAAAGGGTATTCATGTTTTTTTCCGCTTGAGAGTGAAAGGCTTGAGTTTGGATTTGAAAAATTTCCTGAGCTAAATGCTCAAATTCAAGTTTCGTTTGTTTTTTGAGTTCTTCAAAGTAAAGAAGTTGTTTTTCGTTTTGTTGGTTTAAGGCTTTCTGGTCTGCGTGCGAGGTGGCAAGTTGTGTATGAAGTTCTAGCCACTTTGATCGAAGATGCTCTTCGTTTTTTTTAGATTCTTGAAGTTGAGATTCTAATTCTTGTATT
>DAISZI010000250.1:0-650 GCA_036824885.1 Oligoflexia bacterium | reverse complement strand
AAGGGTGTGGTACTGTGCGGGTGCAATACCTGCTTTGAGTAAGCGGCCTAGGTATAATCCTAGGGCGGTACCGAGTAAACTGATGCCTATCCATGCTTCAAGATCTATTTTCACAAGTGCGTACTGTAGACTACTTGAATTATACTCTTTTTCCAAAGGGTAATTTGAATGCGGCTAGTACTTCTTGTGCTAGAGATGGTTTTTTGATCAGGGTTACTTTTCAAGACCAGCGGGTAGGTTATGCCGATTGCGCTCCTTGGACTCAGTGGGGGGATCTTTCTTGGGATCAGCAATTAAAATGCCTTGCTACGAGAAAGATAACGCCTCTTTTGCAAGCTTCTTTACACTGTGCTCGATGGGATGCCTGGGCTCGTGGTTTGAATCAGAGTCTTTTTCGATTTCCGATTCCTCCTAGCCATGCTTTGGTAACTTCTCTGAAAAAAATCAATCGTTCTTTTTGCGAAAAGTTGAGCGCTGAAGGTTTTAGGCATATCAAGTGCAAAGTAGGGTTCCACCCTCAGGAAGAAGTCAAGCTACTCTTGGAAAACGAAGAGTTACTCAGAACGTTTGATTTCAAAGTTCGGTTAGATTTCAACGCAAGCTTATCCCCTGAGGCTTTTGAATCTTTTTTAAAAACTTTAGGGCCTTTC
>DAISZI010000249.1:0-2921 GCA_036824885.1 Oligoflexia bacterium | reverse complement strand
CTTTCGTAAGAATCGTGTTCTCAGAAGAAATACCGTTTTCAGGAAACTTATAATTGAGCTTTAAACGACCCACTCGCGACAAATCATAACGGTCCCGATTGAAAAAGAGATTTTCAAAAAGCTGACGTGCAGCTTCCACTGTAGGAGGATCCCCAGGTCGCATCCGTTTATAAATCTCAATCAAAGACTCCTCAGGATTCGCGACCTTATCCATCAAAAGCGTATCTCGGATAAAGGATCCATGAGAAAGATGATCCGTAAAAATCAAACGAACCGATTTTACCTGCTTCTGCCGAAGTTCTTCGAGCAAATCCGAACTTAATTCTTGATTTGTTTGCAGAAGTACTTCGCCCGTAGCTTCATCAACCACGTCTTCCGAAGCAACACGACCTAAAACCGCCTCCAAAGCGATTTCAAGCTGCTTAATACCTGCATCTTGAATCTTTCGGATCACACTTTTGGTAAACTTACGATTCTTTTTAACAATCACATCCCCTGTTTTAGGGTCTACAATGTCCTCTTCCGCACGCTGCCCCGAAAGAATATCTAAATCCACCTCTTTGAAATACTTCCCATGCTTTTCAAGATGAACTGTCTCAATGCGATAAAAATAATTTAAAACTTCGCCATTAGACATTCCCATCGCACGTAAAATCATCGTGGCTGGTAATTTACGCTTACGATCGATACGGGCATAAAGCTCATCTTTATGATCAAATTCAAAATCTAACCAAGACCCCCGGTGAGGAATGATACGCGCAGAATAAAGAATCTTTCCACTAGAGTGACTCTTTCCCTGATCATGGTCAAAAATGACTCCAGGAGAACGGTGTAATTGACTCACCACCACTCTTTCCGTACCATTGATGATAAAAGAGCCAGCCTCAGTCATCAAGGGAATCTCTCCCATATAGACTTCTTGCTCCTTGATATCACGGATGTTCCGAGTACCCGCGTCCTCATCCACATCATAGACCACCAACCGAACAGTGATCTTCAGAGGAGCCGCATAGGTCATACCCCGCTTACGGCAATCATCAACATCGTATTTCGGCTTTTCCAGAACATAGCTTTCAAATTCCAAAGAAGCCGTACGATTAAAATCCTCTATCGGAAAAACAGATCGAAAGACTCCCTGAAGGCCTATGTTTTGACGCTCCGAAGGCTCACAATCAGCTTGCAAAAATTTCTCATAAGAATTTTGCTGCAACTCAATGAGATTCGGAATTTCAACAGGCGATTTTATCCTAGAAAAATCTTTACGAACTCGGCAGTTTTCCGAAAACGGGGAAGGCATACACACTCCTCAATCAGAAAGAAATACAACCCCAACAAGCTTCAGCGCTTGTCTACAAGGCATCACTTTGAATCTAAAAACCCCAAAAGCAGTTCAAGCTGAGTTACTGAATCTCAACCTTCGCTCCTTCGGTCTCAAGCTTCTTCTTGATCTCTTCTGCTTCTTGCTTACTCACAGCTTCTTTCACCAATTTAGGTGCGCCTTCTACAAGCTCTTTGGCTTCTTTCAAACCTAATCCTGTGATAGCGCGAATTTCTTTGATCACATTGATCTTCTTTTCACCCACCACGGATAAGATCACGTTAAATTCCGTCTTCGCCTCAGCCACAGGCGCTGCAGCTGCACCCGGTGCGGCCACAACAGCCACAGGCGCCGCAGCAGAAACTCCAAACTTCAACTCAAGATCTTTCACAAACTGAGAAAGTTCAAGAACGGACATGTTCTCAATAAAAGAAAAAACTTGCTCTTTAGTCACAACGGCCGACATCTTCTACCTCATTCCTACTTATTACACTGCAAGTTCTCCACGAACTTTCAGTTTTTTTTAACATTCTTAAGTAACATTGCTGTTACTCACTTCTCTTACCTTCACCTCACGGAGTTGAAGCTTTTTTCCTTCCAATGGCAGCAAGGACCGTGACCAAACTGCGGGGAACCGCAGCAAGAACACTGACCCAATTGCGCATAGGAGTTTGTAAAGTCCCCAGCAAAAGCCCTCGAAGCACATCCTGGCTGGGAAGTTTTGCCAGCGTTTCAATCTCAGAAACAGCCAACCGCTTCCTCCCCATCAAACTATCCTTCAGCTTGAACGCTTGGTTTTCTTGTGCGAATTGATGCATCAACTTCGCTGCCAAAGAAATCTCTTTCGTAGAAAAAGCCACAAGCGTAGGACCCACGACAGCATCCATCAGAGTCTTGCCTTCTTCTCCCAAGGAACCGTCCTCAAAAACCCAACGCGCCACATTGTTTTTCAGAACCAATACCCGACTTCCCGCAGTTCTCAGACGCCTTCTCAATTCATCCGCCTGAGGCGCAGATAAACCCTTATAATCGGCAAACACAGCCACCTGTGCTTGCGCAAATTCCTGCTTCAATTCCTTAGCTAACGCTATTTTCTCAGCACGATTCATGAACCCTTTACCTCACTTTATCTCAAACTATTACACTTGCGAAGCAGCAGCAATCGCGTCCAAGGGATCAAGCCAAAGAGCAGGACTCATCGTCGTAGAAAGAGCAATACTTTTCAAATAAGTGCCTTTGCTCGTAGGAGGCTTCGCCTTCAACAAAACCGAAGTAAGTACAGAAAAATTTTCTTTCAATTTCTGCGCTCCAAAAGATTTCTTTCCAATGGATACGTGCACAATTCCTGTCTTTTCCGTCCTATATTCAATTTTCCCTAGTTTTTGCTCCTTAACGGCCTTGGCGAGATCAAAAGTAACCGTGCCAAGCTTGGGATTCGGCATCAATCCACGCGGACCCAAAATCTTTCCTATTTTCGAAACAGCAAGCATCATATCAGGAGTAGCGATCATCTTATCAAAATCAAGCCAACCTGCGACAATTTTTTCAATCAAATCATCCGTACCTACATGATCTGCTCCAGCAAGCATCGCCTCTTTCGCTT
>DAISZI010000248.1:0-2921 GCA_036824885.1 Oligoflexia bacterium | reverse complement strand
TATATTCCAACAAGCGGAGATTTGTCTCATACTCGAGCGGTTGAAAGAGCTTATCTCATCTGGTTTATCAATTGGGTAGGTCAAAAGACTCGGTCCTCGAATAGATTGTCACATTGGTTTGCAGTGAACAAATGGATCACATAAACACGGATACGTGACCCGTAAGTCCGGTTCCGTGGGAAGTCGGCGCTCTTATCTGGGGACCACTTACTCGAGTATTCAAAAGAGTTTAAAAAAAACTTGTGTAGAAAATATTTAATCGATAGGATAGGACGATAATTTCGGTTGTGGTGCAGGCTTGTAGCATCCTAGGAATAGACGAAAAAAAACTATTCAGCAATGAAACTTATGGAATTAAAAAGGATTTTCTTTTTTTTCAAATCCCGCATCTCTCAGAACGTTATTCCTTCGTCAGGTAGCTTGATTGAGTTTCTTTGAGCGCCCTTGATTTTGATTTTCCTACTTTCAGCGGCAGCAGGAACTCGCATTCCCTCTACTAGTTGTTGCGTATGTGGGGCACACAAAATAAATTAATTAAATTTATAAAAAACTTGAAACTCCATTAATATAGAAAGTTATTGATGATCTGAAGGCGAGGGCATTTTTTCAATTCTATGAAGACTACACTAGTTTGATGAGAAAGTGTAAAGAAGCCGCTTATTTTTTGATGAGCGAAGATTCTAAATAGATTCGATTTTGCTATAAAACTTGATGATTTATGTTTTATGGGGTTATCGTCTTCTTGCTTTCGTGCTTTTTCGAATGATTGGTCGTGTTTTTTATATTAATTCACGCTCAATGAATGGATAGAGCTTTTGAAGATGAATTGCCGCAGCTTTTTTTTATCTAAAAATCATCTTTATCTAGCACTATTTCTCTTGTTGATGGAATTGTTTTGACATAGGCTTTTTTTTTAGATATCGCTTAGACATATGACAGTGTGTGAAATCAAAATGACTTGATCGCTTGCGTTAGAAGAAGTGATGACTTTCACAGCAAGCAGATCGCTTGCGGTTTATCTACCCAATGTGGCGATCGGCACCCTCTTTTTGAATTCAAACGTTTTTTTGGATAGAAAGATGCAATTTCATTGACCTTTTCTCAATGAAAGGTACTGTTTGCTTCTTTGCCTGGGTCTTCATTAGAGGTGGTGAGAAATGCTATTTTTCACGGAGAGTTTTAATGGTGCAGTAATTTTTTGAAGCAGTATCAGGCAGGTTCTTGAAATTTGACGGAGCTTAAAACCATCCTTTGATAAAAAGAAAAAGGTGGGGTCTTTGTTTTTCGCGGCTTATCGTGATTTTCAGGTAGGAAGAAGTGCAAAAGCTAAGGACGTTTGAGCACGGAGAGTTCTTTTTTTTAGCAGAAAAGTTATCACTTGTAGAGCTTTTGAAGCAGGGATAATTTCTTTTTCGGAGAAAAATGTAATGTTTTTTTTATTTTTTAGAAATGGTTTTTTTATATTATTTTTGCTAGCAACTTTCAGTAGCACTGGATTTTCTGCACGATCAGATTTTAGATTTCGTCAAAAACAAGTAAATTCAAAAAATTTATTTCCAGAGAATGTAAGCGCTAAGTTAGAGCTTGTACGTATCGTTTTTGAAAAAGGAATTTCTAAGTCACGGATCTTTAGAGATTTTGTTCGTGCGAATACTATAGATGATATTTCGTTTAAATATCAATTTTTTCCTCTAGAAATTTTAAAGAAACAATATACAGTAGAAAAAGGTTTTACTCCTGATTTCGTTGGTGATGCGATTCGAGGTGCTTCTTTAGAGGAAGATTGCTTAGTTTTAATGAATATTTTTCATCAGCATTACTATGATGATCTCAATCAGGCGGGTAATTCTTTGTTTCCTAAAATTATCGAGTTTATTCCTAACGATAGTGATATGGATAAACTTTTGAAAACTATGGAGCGAGAAAGTCATGCACCAAAGCATCAGTCTGGTTTGTATCTTGTTTCAGTTTTTTATCATGATCATTTTTATGAAAATAAGAACTCAGAAAGTATATTTCTTCCTGATCCAACTGAAATATTGAATTCATTCTCAGAAAATTCGTTACGATTTGAAAATAAAGAGGTTTTTCGATTTCTTGGAGATAAGCAAAAATTGATAGATATGCTTTTTGAGCAAGGAGTTATTCAGTCAGAATTGTTAAAAAATTTTATTTTAGGAAATAATAGAAATAATATTCTTTTTTACTATAATTTTCAGTCAACAGAAGATGTAAAGTACATCTTGAGAACTAACGGACTTAATCCCGATTGTGTTGAGCATGTCATGGATGATCCGCATGCGTACCGGTTCCTATTGCTGGAAAACGCTGAAAAACATTACTGTGGAGACATCAATAAATTTTCAGATACTTTAAGGTACCATTTAAGCATGGGTAGAGATATTGATATAAAAATAGCAGGATTGACAGAGATGTTAATCAACTCTGAAGATGTGAGGAAAAATTTATTCGATGGTTTCGTAGATAACCATGAGAGCGAAAGAGGTTTTTACGCTATTTTTGTATCGTTTGCGCTTCAGACTAATCATTCTCAAACATCACAGGATGGATCAGAATTGCAAACACAGATTTATCTCCCTTACGATGTACAGCCTCGCATGTTTTTTTTTGAAGGTGATAAAAACCGATTAGCTCAAGAAGTTCAATCTCAGGGATTTTCGCAATCAAGTATTTTTCAAGAGTTTATTGATAAAAATCAGATACAAAATATTGAATTTAAATACTGTTTTATTTCACAGAAGGTTTTAGAAAAAGTTATCCTATTTGAAACCAAGCAATTTCCTTCTGTTGATGATTTTATTTCAGGAAATCTTACTGAATTTCAAAGAAAATACTTGAAAAAAGAGTTTTATTATGACTACCTTTCTTGATTCTTATGTCAATTTGTCAAATAATTGTCA
>DAISZI010000020.1:0-12762 GCA_036824885.1 Oligoflexia bacterium | reverse complement strand
AGATGTTCAATAAAAGGTTAGCGTCGTTTATTACTCTAAGGAAAAAAAGATAACCGCAGCTCAGAGATCGTGCTGCCATGGTAACCCCGCTTCAGGAAACTTTGGCGTGAGGACTCCAAACGCTTTATTTCAAACCTATAAGGATGAGCAATGACTCAAGAGACAAAACAAGATTCACACCAAACCCATCCTATCAATCCATTTGATCAAGGATACTGGGAGGCAGAAGAGTTACGCAAGTTTGGATTTAAGCACGTTGGAGAAAATGTCAAGGTAGCAAAAAACTGCACCATTATCGGGTTACATCACATAACCCTTGGGAGCAATATACGTATCGATGGAAACGTGGTTATTGCCGCATCCTCAGGCTCTCTTACCCTTGGAAACTATATCCATATTAGCACAGGCTGTTATTTAGGTTGTGCGGGGGGTGTGACGTTATCCGATTTCTCTGGACTATCGCAAGGCGTTAGCCTGTATTCTGGTACAGATGACTACACAGGAAAGTCTCTGACAAACCCAACTGTTCCACGTAAATACTTAAAAGTAAAACTTGCTCCAGTGTATTTAGGAAGACACGTAATCATAGGATCAGGAAGCGTCCTATTGCCAGGTGTAACAATCGGTGAAGGGTCTTCCGTAGGCGCACTTTCATTAGTCACAAAATCACTTGATGCATGGGGCGTCTATTTGGGTGTACCCGTCCGAAAACTCAAATCGCGAAGTAAAGACATACTGAAACTGGAAGAAGAGCTCTTAGAAACAGCAACAACAGATGCTGTGACTCCTGGGTGAACGCAAGTCAATAGAGCACGCTCCGGCCTCCTGTCTCAGGATGAAAAAGAAAAAAGCAAGATGATTGTAGCCAAGAAAAAGCAGATGGTTTTGAACTGACGCACTACCCACCTTCTTCGCTTTCGAGATTCGTCAATTGCGCCTTCGTGCCTCGACGGACGATACTCAATAAAATTGATAGAGCACTAAAATGAAACCAAGTCCAAATCGCCACAGAAGCGGTCAAGCTGAAAGGCGATTCAGAAAGTCATGCCTTGGCGGGTTTACTGCAGAAGCAAGCCTCGCTTGTGGCAACGCGACCGCATCAGAGACTAGTGCCGATTCCCCCATCTGCTAGAATAGTCCCAGCTTGCCATCAGCGATGTGTTACAACCCGTAAGATAACCGCTCGAAATTACTCTGAAATCTTGGGCACCCAAGGAGAAGTAGAAGGAGTATCTTTGTCTGCTCCCACCCAGTTCTAGATGGTGCAAGATATGAAAAAGCCCTTCCAAACGATTGCTCGTATGAAGGGCTTTTCAAATTGGCGTCCCCACGGGGATTCGAACCCCGGTTACCGCCGTGAAAGGGCGATGTCCTAGGCCTCTAGACGATGGGGACGCAGAAAAAGAATGTTAGGACGTTATCTGGAAAAAGCCAAATGATCAACATGAATTCACAGATTTCTGGTTTTTGTATGCTGATTTCTTTACCCACCTCTCTCAAAAAAAGACCATCCTCTCAGAAAGACGCTATGCATTGTTTTTTTCCGTTCCAGACTAAAAGGCACATACAAAGAAATAGACAATTTGAAACTCTGAGCACCGAATAGAAGAAAATCTAAACTCAGTCTTTTTAATGAAAAGCCAGAACAAGAGAAATCAAACCCGACCCAAAATAGACTCTCCTGGACAAAATCAAAAACCATGAAAAAAATGACTCACCAACGCTCGAACAAAACCCACAATATTCAACTAAATAACTTGAAACTCTTGAAGTTTTTTTGTCTGATCCCTTCTCATCAAATCAAGCTCACCCACCATAGACCTGAGAAAACTACTATTTTCAATGAAAAGGAGAGTTTTTTTCAAGCATGAGAAACAAAATCATATGACTTTAGGTCTAAAAACCCAAGCAACGGATGAAAGAACCGCAAACAGATCAAAATAGGCAAAGCCGAGTCAAGGGGTGTTTCGGAAACGAGGAGAATTCTCAAAGCCATCTGAGAAAGTGATCGTACCTCCACTTAAGCCCTGAAGGGATCAGGGAAGCCAGAAAAAAAATCCTGCATGGGTTGGAAGATCCACAAAAACTTCTCAGCGACTAACCCTCTGATTTTTTTAAACTCTGCTCCACATGGATCAGATAAGCAGCTGCTGCCTTCAACGTGGGTAATTTCAATACCTGAGCTATCTGTATGACAAAACCTCGAATATAAACAGGAGCTGGAAGTTTTTTAAAGTTTTCCTCTTCAATAGCCATCAAGTAATTTTTGGAAATTTTAGTGATAGAAGAAAGCTCCTCAATGGAAATACGAGAAGCCTTCCGAATTTTCTGTAAAAACTCCCCATGAAAATGAGTCTCTGTACGAATCGCCTCCAATAAATCCCCATCTAAACAACTCATCGTTCTCTTTTCTTTGGGTCCTCGATTAAAAATACCTGCTGCTTCTGAAACCCTATCTAAGACTCTCTTTTCAGGTTTCATCTCAGGAATCACATGATCTTTATGTTCAAAGATTGAAAAATCAGTCATGGGAGGCACTAAAAGTGACTCAGCATTCACTGACATATCCATAGGGGCGGGAATTTCTAAAAAAACATCTTGAATTTTAGCGTACTCTTCGTCAAAGGAAAAAGAATTTCCCTGATTCTCCAAAAATGCGTCATATTTTTTTCTGGATGAACTATGGGAAAGGATTTTATAGGCTTCTTGCATTCTATCATGAATCGCACTAATTTCATCTATACTGAGCATCGAATGCAAGGCTATGTTATTTTCGTTGTAGATAAAAGATAATTTCTGATATGCCTGCTCAATCTCTTCTTGAGTTGCATGAACATTAACCTCTAAAAGATCATAAAAAGTAGACGAATGATCAAAGCTTTCTTTTATTTCATTATTTTTAATGTTTGCCATTTAATAATATTTTGAATAATTTTTTCTACACTAGTAACCAAGCCAGAATCAGGAAAATCTAACATCAGTGGTTTTTTTCTACGAACGGACTGCCAGACAGAACTATCGTAATCTAAATGCCCTGTATACTCAGCATCAATTCCAAAGTATTTTTTACAAACAACTTTAATGGAATTACCAATATCAATATCTCCTTTAGTTCTAGCCTGATTAATCACAATATAAGGAGAAAATTTCTTAATTTCTTCTGTTAATCTTCCAATACATTCTGGCTTTACCTTATTCACATGCCTAAAAAGATCGTTAGGCGATTGAATCCCTACTTCATTTCTTGAATCTATTGCCATTTCAATCAACGATCGTATATCTCTCAAAGTCTCATTACTTGCCAGATACTTAAAATAGCAACTTCTGATAAATCTATAAGCATTTTCTATAGAAGTTGGCTCAGGCAAAATAGTGACAATTCTAATATCACTTAAAATAAAAAAATCCAAGGTATAATCATTCATTCCTGCGCCAAGATCAAAAACCAGATAGTCTGCATTTAAAGTTTTTACAGTATCTAAAAAATGACTTTTTTTATCAGAAAGAAAATGCGTAGTATTCTGAGATCCACAAATTAAACCTAAATTTGGAATACCACTGGGGACAACACAGTCTTTCAAATGAGCTACATGCCCCATGAGATAGTCATTGAGACTTTTTCTAGGATGCTCAAGCCCTAACACTGTGTGTAAATTGGCGCCTCCCAAATCTAAATCAATAGCAATCACCGTATTACCCATTTTAGCAAGAGAAATAGCAATACTTGAAGCAAGAAAGCTTTTACCTATACCTCCTTTACCTCCTCCTACTGCCCAAATTTGCTTGACGCGATTAGAAATTAAATCTGGATTTAAAGGAACGATCTTAGATAAAGATGGCATTTCAGAATTACTCTGTTCACCTAAATTAGCTCTGGCAATTACTTCCATGAACTATCCTTCTCCTAAGCGATACAAGACCAAAAAAATGACCAACAGCTTTTTACCACCTCACAGCCTTAACCTAAAAGCATCTTATCTTATTTTTTATATTAATTCTAATATAATCTCATAATAGATGACCATTGTCGTACTGTAAGTCCATCTCTTCGATAACTTTCAAAAAGATAACTTGATGCATCTCGAGTACAAAAAGTACACTTCTGTATCACATCAACTTTTTTGATGCCTATTTCTTGAAGTTCCCATTCATGAATAGAGGCTAAATTTAAATGACGCAATCGAGGAACTACTATTTTAGGATCAATCGATTTCCAAAGAGAACAAAACTCCTCAGCAAGATCTTCACTGACTTCAAAACAACAAGGACCAATACAAGGACCGATGGCTGCTAACCAATTTTCAGGATGCTGCCCTTGATCGGATAAATACCTCCATACCTTGGGGAGAATACGACTTTTCGTGCCTCTCCAACCTGCATGAACAGCAAGAACGCTCGAACCATCTTTCTGTGTCATTAAAATAGGCACACAGTCTGCGGTAATCACAGAAATGGGAATACCCGCCTTTTCGGAATATAAAGCGTCTACTTCGCCACATTCTTGACCAGGAACACTCACCGTTTCTAACGAGATACCATGGTTTTGTTTCCATCGTGGATGCTTTTGAAAATCTGCAAGAACAAAATCCGCTTGCTTTTTTTTAGAAGTTCCAAATCCATGGATAACACTACTTACTTCGCTGAGCAATGAACTCGTAATCATTGATTAAAAAAGAAAATCCCAAAAGGATTGATACGCGTTTTTTCAGCACGCTCACTCAAAGCAAGTGTTAACACATAATGAAAGATAGGAATGACCATCGCTTCCTCCTCAATAAGAATTTTTTGAGCACGTTGAATTAAAGCCTCTCTCTTAGGACCGTTGTCAAGCTTTTCTATTTGAGCAACACAAGTATCATAAGCTTTACTTGAGCAACCTGAGAAATTATTAGGATCATCAGAAACAAAAATTTTCAAGTGAGAAAGAGGATCTAAAAAAGCTGCCATCCACCCAAATCGAAAAAGATCAAATTTTTTTTCTTCAAAAAAACGATTGGATTTTAAAACAGCAAGATAGGTTTTCCAATCAAAATGCGTCAATTGTACTTCTAATTTCAAAAAACTCTTCAAATCTTGTTGTACTTTTTCCATCACGCGACTATTTCGAACAGAAGTGTCAAAAATAATACGCAAAGGAGTCTTCCAGAAAAGAAAGTTTTTTTCAGGAACTCTAGTACTTACAGGAGTGTGACCTACCAACCCAAAAGGAATAAAACTTGATGCTGGCTTTTCTGATCCATCCAAAAGAGACACGATAGCTTTCGAATCAATGGCTTGGGCTACTTGTTTTCGCCAAAAAACCTCTTGAAAAGGAGGTTTGAGACAATTAAAAGCAAGGTAATAAGTACTGAAATAAGGAGCTTTTAATAATTTTTTTTGAAGTCTTTTCAGATCTAAGGAAGGAACATGCGTTAAAATATCCAAATAACCCGATTCAAAAAGATTCAATGCGGTATTCTCGTCAAAAATAAGTTGAAACTCAAGCATCTTCCAAAGACTTTGAGTAAAAGTATTTTTAGCAAGGACAATTTTCTGTTTTAAAAGATGCTCGTGGAGATGGTACTGACCGGTACTCGGCGCTTTCTCAGGCCATCGTCCTTCATGAGCATCTAAAATAGACTGCCTCTGAGGAAAAGTCGAAGGCAACGTAAGCAAGTGCAAAAAATGAGGAACGATACGATCCAAGCGAATTTTAAGATTTTGACCCTCTGCTGAAACTCCAAGAAAAGATGATTTTCCTGCGTAAAAAGAAGAAGCCCCCTGAATACCAAAGAAAAAAGAAGCCATTTTACTCGTGTTTTCA
The DNA here is from genome assembly GCA_036824885.1 of Oligoflexia bacterium. Classification (GTDB taxonomy): domain Bacteria; phylum Bdellovibrionota; class UBA1018; order UBA1018; family UBA1018; genus DAISZI01. The sequence goes on along the minus strand of DAISZI010000020.1, from coordinate 6,959 downwards.
ACCCGCAACATACGCCTGAAAGCACTGACAAAATCTTCCGCTTTTACCGGCTTCCCATCCGACCAAAAAGCTTCTTTTAACTTAAATTGATAGGTTTTTTGATCAGAAGAGACACTCCAGGTATCCACCAAGTGCGGCTCTAATCTCCCCTGCACATCGTAACCAAAAAGACCTTGGTGCAATAAATGCACCAACTGCAAACCTACTCCATCTTCTACCCAAGTGGGATCTAAAGAGATAGGTTCATTGGATAATTGAATTCTCAAAATTTCTTCTTTTTTTTTCTTAGAACAACAAGCTGTTTGAAAAAAAAAGAGGAAAAAAATAAAAAACTTAAGGCAAGGATGCAAGTAATCGATCAATAATCTCATTCCAAACCGAAACAGGATAAATGCCCTCCATTTTATGACCATTGATAAAAAAAGTAGGTGTTGCTTTTACCCCCAGTAATTGAGCATCCTGAATATCCCTTTCTAACGAAACCATGAAATCAGATTCCGAACATACCAAGCTAAACCCCTTAGCCTCTAAAAGAGAAAAAAGCGTCCCTGGAACAAACTGCTGCTGTAAATTAAAGAGAACTTCGTAAACTTCTTCGAATTTCTGATGACGATGAGCACATAAAGCTAGCATCGCTGCTTCACACGCAGCAGGATGTAGTGTCTGAGGCAACGAAGGATTACAAGAACGATCTAAAGGATAATTTTTAAAAACAAATCGAATGTCCTCCCGATAACGCTTTTTCACTGCCTGAAAAAGAAAGGCAGCTTTACGGCATGCAGCACACTGAAAATCACTGAATTCAACTACAGTAATAGGAGCCTGGTCAGAACCAAAACTCAAAGAGTGATCCAGAGGTATCGAAACCACAGGAGTATTCAAAATATCCTCTACCCAATGCGAAGTTTCTGATGAACCAAAAAGACGCACCAAGATCATCGGAAGCGCTATCAATCCCAAAACTCCCCCCCAGCCCACTAGGCACTTCCTATCAAAAAGATCCCGAGAAAGCCATCGCCACGAAAAACCTAATCCCAAAAAATGAATGAAATCAATCCCTAAACACCCCAGACAATAAGCACGAATTCCTACCGCCATCACAAAAAAGTAACCTAGTGACACAAACGTTCCCACGAAACAAAAAAGAGCAAGCATGGCACTTGCTCTTTTTTCCCAGGACTCATAAAAAGCCAACATGCCCATCAAACACCAGGCTAAAAACCAACCGATAGCCATTAAAGCAACGGGAATATCAGGCAAGATCTCCGCATAACGACTGGATGCAACGGCATCACAATCCATCTGAGGACTCAAACTACAAAAAGAATGAAATCCGTGTAACCCCTCTCGCAATTCATAAAAATGCTGGGTCAATAAACTTGCAATCGCAAGCCCCAAAAAACCCAAAACCAACATAGCCCAAAATATAGGCTTTCTTCTTTCCAAAACACCTCCGAAATAATGCACCTGCCGGGAAACCCAGAGGACAATCAGGCCTTAAAAAAAACAGACTCAGGAATCTGAAAAACACGACAAGCGTTACGAGTCGTTGTAGAAGCGACCTCTTCAAAACTCAACCCCTTCACCTGCGCTAATGTCTCAGCAGTCAACCGCACCATAGCAGGATCAGACTTCCTTCCACGAAAAGGAACTGGAGCTAAAAAAGGAGCATCAGTTTCAACTAAAAGACTGTCTAACGGAAACCAACGCGCAGCTTCACGCACTTCTTCAGCCTTTTGAAAGGTTAAAATACCAGAAAAAGAAAGATAAAAACCTAAATCCAAACAAGCCTGTCCAAAAGCCTGAGTCCCACTAAAACAATGAATCACTCCCCGAGGAGCATCAGCACTCAAAAGTTTCACATGATCCTCCAAAAGCCCAAGAAGCTCGTCTTCCGCTTCACGACTGTGAATCACCACGGGCTTTCCTACATGAGCGGCAAAAGCCAATTGCTCCTTTAAGCATTCCAGCTGAATATCGACTTCTTGATTTTTATAATAATAATCTAAACCTATTTCTCCAATAGCGCAGCATTTAGGATGCTGTGCCACCTCCTCTAAATGCTTCCAAACTCCGACCATCGCTTCGTGCGGATGAATCCCCACTGTGTGATAAACACAAGCATGAGCGGTAGAAATCCGTTGTACTTGCTTCCAATCTGCCAAAGAAGTGCCCACCGTGACAAAAGCTCCCACTTGCGCTTTCCAAGCCCTCTCAAGGACTTCCTCTACAGACCCTGGAAGATCCTGATGATCTAAATGACAATGACTGTCCACTAAAGCCATCATGCCAAGACACTCTCAGGCAAAGAAGGATTTTTAAAATCCAAAAGACCCTCTGATTTGTAGAAAAAACGACCATACGATCGATTTAAAGCGGTCCACTTTCCAGGATTTTGGTCTTGTAAAATAAAACGACTGACTGCATTGACCTTGGAATCCAAATCATCCACCATATGCACCACTAAAGCTTCCAAACACTGAGACTCCTTGGGGGAGCCGTACTCAAGCTTTCCATGATGAGCCAAAATCACATGCTTCAGCAGAAACCGCTTTTCTTCAGGAAAAGGTCCGGGCAATCGCCCTTCCTTCTCCAAAAGCTGAATTTTACGATCCACCAACTCTGTTCCCATGACTAAATGCCCAACAAGCCGCCCCTGTGTGGAATATTCCACGACATTATCGTACGTCAACTCCCAAATCTTTCCAATATCGTGTAAGAACCCACCCAAAAGCAGTAAATCTCGATCCAAAAGGCCCTGATAATGCTCAGCCAGATACAAGAGCATTTCACAAACAGAAACTACATGCTCTAAGAGTCCAGAAGGGTAAGCATGGTGCATACTTTTTGCGGCAGGCGCCTTTTTCATACCCTCGATCACCTCGGGATCTTCTTGAAAAATTACCTCTGCCAATGCTTTGTAATAAGGATCCTGCATCTGAGCGATCCAACCCACAATCTTTCGATAGAGCATTTCAACATCGATGTTACTTTCAAGGAGATAATCTTCGAGAGTGACTTCATCTTCCCTGAGCACCTGAAGCTTTTGAACGATGACCTGTTTTCTGCCTTGATACCCTTGACAACGCCCTTCTACCCAAACAAAACCTTTTTGAAGAACCTGTCCGCAATACCAAGCAACGTCCTCCCAAATACGCGCCTCAACCTCTCCCGATCGATCCATGAGGACCAAATTCATATAAGGTTTTCCATTTTTTCCTAAAACAGTTGCACTGAATTTCACCAAAAAAGAAGTGGCAACCCCCTCTTTTTCTTTTAAATCTTTCACAAATTGTGTCTTTTTCATAGCTCACGATTCTAGTGCATACGGCGCTACCTTGGCAATGATTCCTTGGCTGAGCACCTTGCCTTCCTGTGCATGAAGCTTCCCCACCGAAGCAAGCGCCTGAAAGCCCCCGGGGGCACGGACAACACTCGTGAAAGACCCTAAAACGGTTCCATCTGAATCCAAAACAAGCTCCCCTGGATCACAAGTCCCCTCAATGAGCACCAAACGCCTTGCAGGAGCTCCTCGACTCAACGTACGCTCAATGACCTCCTGCCCTGGATAACAGCCCTTTTGCCCTAGAACCCGACTCAACCCAAGCTCAAGCGGAGAGCTTTGCTGAGTAATCTCCCGATCCACCCGAGGTCCCATAGCAGCAATCCTCCAACGCTCAAGCGAATCCCAAGACACCCCCTCTGAAAAACGCTCCCATGCTCCCCAAAGCGTGCACCAAGGCCTGCCATACTGTGCACTACCATGCGAACAAACCCGCAATCCTTCCAAAAACCAGGTCCCCTCAGGCATTTCGAAAGGTAAAAATAAGAAAGTACAGGCTCCCTCAAAACCAGAAACGACCTCGATCTGCTCTCGAAAATGGTACTTTTCTAACAAGCAACGCAAATGCTTCTCCCAAATCTGATCCTTTCCCCGTTCAAACTCCAAAGCATACTGATCATCCCCTAAATTCCACACTTGAAAACAAGACTGAATCCTCCCCTGAGGATTCAACCAACAAGCAAGACCTCCCTGCCCTGGCTCCCAAGAACGCACATCTGCCGTGATCAATCGCTGTAAAAAAGAACCAGCATCTGCACCCACCAAACATAAACTACCCCAGTCTAAGCAAGAAGCCTCCACTGCCCAATGCCTGCACCCCGTGACAACCGGAATCAGAGTTTTGAGTTTATTTTCCATAAGTACCTCCCACTTCTCGACATTTTCTACCATACCCATCACCTTCTATCACCAGGAGAATCTCGAGAAAGACCCCTTCAAAACCCTTCAGACGCTTCTTCCCTCACCCTTCCCCTAAACCCATACAAAAAAATGGATTTAAAAATCTCTTTGAGGTATCCGTTCTTTTGTGAAAAAATTTGCTTGCTTGACGGTTTTTTTATCCTCTTCTTGGGCTATTGCTATGCATCATGCTGCTGAACTTGAACCTACTCATGCTTCAAGCATTGAGTTTTTTGAAACCACCATAACTGACGAGGAGTTCTCGGAAATCCTTCAACAAGAAGATTTTCAAACTATTAAAAAATTACAAATTTCACATTCGAAAATAGATCCTAAACTATTTAAAAAATTCCCCACAAACCTTGAGGAATTCTCCCTGAACTCAGTGACAGATCTGGATGGCAATATCCTAAAAATGGATGATTTTTTAACGGATACTGCATACTTGATCCACTTAAAAGCATTAAGTCTTGAAAATCAGCACCTCACTAATGCTGTAGTGTCTGTGATTGCGCAAATACCAGAACTCAAAAGCCTCAACCTCGCCAACAATCAAATAACAGGTCCAGGGTTTATGGAGATTGCAGCCATGCAAAACCTTGAACATGTAGATCTCAGTGGTAACCGCATTGGTTCTTTGGGACCTTTCACACTTGTTCAGACCCCAAAGATAAGCCAATTAAGTCTCCATCACAACCAGATCAGCAATCTGGCATTGTTCCACATCTCCCAAATGCAGGAGATCACCCATTTGAATCTCAGCTCCAATCACATCGGAGAGGCTGGCGCGGCTCATCTTTCTCAAATGAAAAGACTCAAAAAATTAGACCTTGCTGACAATCACATCGGAGATACTGGGGTTGCGCATATTGCTCACATGCGAGGCATAAAAAGATCAGTCAGTGAAGAAACTCAGCGCTTTTTTATCATGGCAGGGATCACCGACTTAAATCTCAGTTCTAATCGCATCGGAGAAGAGGGAGCTCTCAGCCTTTCTCAGATGCAGGGAATTAAACACTTAGACCTCAGTTCTAATCACATCGGAGACGCTGGAGCGGCCCATATTGCTCGTATGGAAGGCGTTACCCACTTAAACCTCAGCTCCAATCACATCGGTAATATCGGAGCTCTCAGCCTTTCTCAGATGCAGGGGATAAAAACCTTGAATCTCAGCTGTAATCAGATCAGCAGTACCGCAGCCTCTTGTCTTGCTCAAATGCAAGAAATATCAACCCTATCTCTTGAATCTAATAGAATTAGAACTGCTGGAGCAGCTCACCTCAGTCAAATGCACGGAATAAGGAACTTAAACTTAAGCTCGAATCAAATCGGAGATGCGGGAGCAGCTCACCTTTCTCAAATCCAGGGAATCGTTCACTTACACCTCTGCTCCAATCAAATCGGGAATACCGGAGCTCTCAGCCTTTCTCAAATGCAGGGGATCGTTCACTTAAACCTCAGCTCCAATCACATCGGGGATACCGGAGCGGCTCACCTTGCTCAGATGCAAGGGATCCTCCACTTAGATCTCAGCTCCAATCATATCGGAGATACCGGAGCTCTCAGCCTTTCTCAAATGCAGGGCATCCTCCACTTAGATCTCAGCTCCAATCATATCGGAGATACCGGAGCTCTCAGCCTTTCTCAGATGCAAGGGATCCTCCACTTAGATCTCAGCTCCAATTGCATCGGAGAGGCTGGGGCAGCTCACATTGCTCAGATGCAAGGGATGAAAACTCTCGGCCTTTCCGATAATCAAATCGGGGATGCCGGGGCTCTCAGCCTTTCCCGAATGAAGGCATTGATACACTTAAACCTCAGATCCAATCACATAGGAGATACCGCAGCGACTCACCTTTCTCAAATGCAGGGAATGATCTCCCTGCATCTGGGCTCCAATCACATAGGAGATACCGGAGCTCTCAGCCTGTCTCAAATGAAGGGAATGACCACCTTGAATCTCGAGCAAAACAAAATCACAGAAGCTGGGGCTCTTAGCCTATCTCAAATGCAGAGCATTACCCAATTAGATCTCAGCTCCAATCACATAGGAGATACTGGAGCTTATCATATCGCTCAAATGCAGGGTATTAATGCCTTGAACCTAAGCTCCAATCACATCGGAGAGGCCGGGGCTTATCATATCGCTCAAATGCAAGGAATAACGACCTTGTACCTTGAAGCCAATGAAATCAAAGATGCTGGGGCAGCTCATATCTCTCAAATGCAGGGGATTAAAGAATTGAATCTCAGCTCGAATCAAATAGGAGATGCCGGAGCCATCAGCCTTTCTCAAATGCAAGGGATCACAGAATGCTACCTTTACGAAAATCAAATCGGGGATATCGGAGCTTCTCATATTTCTCGCATGGAAGGATTACTCACCCTGGATCTCGAATGCAATAACATCGGAGACACTGGAGCTCTCAGCCTTTCACAAATGAAAGGAATTCAAAAATTAGATCTCAGCTCCAATCAAATCGAAGATGCAAAGGCTCTCAGCTTTGCTCCAATGAAGGGCATCACTCTTGTATTGCATTAGCCTAAAAAAAATCAATTAATATAATAGACTAGTTACCAAACTGCCATCAAAACGGGCCGAATTTTCTCTTAATCGAGTTTCAAGTTTTTCTCTGAAATTTATACAACATATTGAAATTATTAAATTTTTTAAAACTAAGCATTTTATTTAATACTTTTAAAATCAAATAGCTAC
>DAISZI010000019.1:0-12934 GCA_036824885.1 Oligoflexia bacterium | reverse complement strand
CAGCTGCAGGACCCGTGGCAAGTTTTGTGAAAAAATTTCAATCCGATTTTGAAGCTCATATCCGAGGTGGAAAATGCCCCAATTAACGGTGGATGGTCGTTTAGTTGAATTTAAGCTAGGTGAAAAGGTCATTGAAGTTGCCAAAAGGGCAGGTGTTTTCATTCCTTATTTTTGTTATCATCCTGGATTATCTGTGGTGGCACAGTGTCGTATGTGTGCTGTAGAAATTGAAAAAATGCCTAAGCTTCAAACAGCGTGTTCTACGCTTGCAGCAGAAGGCATGGTGGTCCATACAAGATCAGAAAAGGCATTACAAAATCAAAAATCAGTCATGGAATTTTTGTTAATTAATCATCCTTTAGACTGTCCTATTTGCGATAAGTCGGGAGAATGTGATTTACAGGATTTTTCTTATGATTATGGAGATCCTTATTCTCGTTATACGGAAGAACGTCGTACGTATATCGATGTAGATATGGGATCGGTCATTCAAAAAAACATGAATCGTTGTATTCATTGCACGCGTTGTATTCGGTTCGGAGAGGAGATTGCGGGCATTCGAGAGATGGTAGCACTTCAACGGGGCAATCAGACAGAAATTACAACGATTGAAGGAAAGCCATTGGAAACGCAGTATGCAGGTAATTACGCAGATATTTGTCCTACCGGTTCTTTAGGATTGAAGGATTTTCGGTTTAAAAAGCGTGTTTGGATGCTGAAAAAAACACCTACGATTTGCGAGGGATGTTCTCGGGGCTGTAATATGGAAATTCATCAGGATTCCCAGGTGATTTATCGCTGTGTTCCTCGTGAAAATCTCGAAGTGAATCGTTACTGGCTTTGTGATGAGGGTCGGTTTCATTTTCGTTCTTATCAAAAAGATCGTGTGCTTTTTCCGTACTTCAAAGGCAAAGCGGTGGATTGGTCTTTGGCTTTAGAATCTTGCAGGAATATTTTGCGTGGGAAGAAGCTTTTGGTGCTAGTGGGATCAGATTTGACGCAAGAGGAGATTACTTTAGTTCAAGAGGTTCTTGCTTTAGATCATGCAGGATCTTTGCTGTTTCATTTTGGAACGCCTGGGATGTCATCGGTTTCGGAAGATGGGGATGCTGATGGTATTTTAAAAAGAAAGAGTAAGACTTCGAATTTGCATGGATTGGAGCATTTGGGGATTCGAGGATGGGATGGGCTTGGAGCTCAAGCAGAAGCTTTGTTAGTGATTCGAGCAGGGAGAGCTCAGTGGGGGAAGCTGCCTTCTCTTCCGAGTGTAGGCTTGGGAGTGTTTCAGGAATCAGAAGCAAAGCAGTTAGACGTGATCCTTCCTGGTTTGAATTTTACGGAGAAAGACGGTAGTGTGATGAATTTTCAAGGAAAGCTTCAGTTTTTTCGCCGGGCGATTGCACCTCAGGGGCAATCTAAGGGGCTTGCTGAGCTTTTTATGATGTTGCGCAGGGATAAGGCTTCTGAGGTAGGAGTGGCTTCGTGATGGATGCTACTGATTTTATTTGGATGGGGACGAAGATCTTTTTTTTAGTGGCAATACTGCTTCAGGTAGTGCCTATCATGGTTTGGGTAGAGCGTCGGGGTTCTGCTTTGATGCAGAATCGGTTAGGCCCTAATCGGGTAGGACCTCTCGGGCTTTTGCAGTCTTTAGCGGATGTTGTGAAGTTCATGTGGAAAGAAGATCCGATACCTGGGCATGTGTTTGGAGGGTACTATCTTTTAGCTCCGTTGATTTCTTTGGTTCCTGCATTCATGACATTTGCGGTGATACCGTTTGCTGCGCCTATTGTTTTAGAGGGCAGGGTCTTTACTTTTCAGGTTGCTGATTTGAATGTGGGCTTGATCTATGTTCTTTCTTTAGCTTCCTTGGGCGTTTACGGAATTATCATGGCAGGTTGGGCATCTCGTAATAAATACGCTATGCTGGGAAGCTTACGTAGTTCCTCTCAGATGATCAGTTATGAGCTTGCGATGGGTTTTGCTATTGTGGGTATTGTCATGCTTTTTTCTAGTGTGAAATTGGGAGAAATTGCAGCACAGCAAGGGACCTTGTTTGCATGGGGTCTTCCTCGGTGGGGAATCTTTCTTCAGCCTCTTGGTTTTTTAATTTTTCTCGTGACGATTTTTGCTGAGACAAATCGGTTGCCTTTTGATCTTCCGGAAGGAGAGTCGGAGCTGGTAGCGGGTTATCACCTCGAGTATGGCTCGATGAAGTTTGCTATGTTTATGATGGCAGAGTATCTAAATATGTTGACTGCTTCAGGGATGCTCGTGACTCTTTATTTGGGAGGTTTTCAGCTATTTCCAGGATTGCCAAGTCTTCTGAGTTGGATTCAGCAATGGTATCCGAGTGAGATTCTTCGGGTGCTGTTTGAGATGGGTTCTTTTGGAGTGAAGGTCGCTTTTGTCATGTGGGTTTTTGTCTGGGTACGCTGGACCTTGCCACGATTTCGTTATGATCAATTAATGGAATTAGGATGGAAAGTACTTTTGCCGCTTTCTTTAGTGAATGTGCTTGTAACCGCTTTTTTCATAAACTGCGGATGGATTTAATATGAAAATGGAAAAAAAAATAGGAATTTTTTCGAAGATTCTTCAAGAAACCTACGTTTGGGAAATTTTGCGAGGTCTTGGTATTACGATGAAAAATCTTCTTTTTTCTCGTAAGGTCACCATTCAGTATCCTGAAGAGCGGCGTTTTTATTCTGATCGGTACCGTGGCGTGCATTACATCAAGGCAACGAACGGAGTTGAGAATTGTACTGCCTGCATGCTTTGTCCTACGGTATGTCCTGCAGAGTGTATTCATATTGAAGCGGGAGAGCGTGAAGATAAGGAGAAGTACCCTGTGAAGTTTGAGGTGGATGTGCTGAGGTGCTGTTTTTGTGGCATGTGTGAAGAGGCTTGTCCTAAAGATGCCATTAAATTAAGCGCTATTTATGAAATGAGTACGAGCTACCGTCAGGTGTATGATAAATCTTTTTTATTGGAACAAAGGGGAGGTAAGTAGATGCCTACACTTTTTTTTTATGCTTTTGCCGTTTTAGCTTTGATCAGTTCTATTCTTGTGATTGTTAAGAAAGATCCTGTGGCAAGTGCCTTGAGTTTAATTCTCGTTTTTTTTGCCTTTGCCGGTATTTATGCATTATTGGAGGCGCATTTGGTTGCGGCTTTGCAGATCTTGGTCTATGCAGGGGCGGTGATGGTTCTTTTTGTTTTTGTGATTATGTTATTGCATGATCCTCGGAAGTTGAGCGAAAAAAATGCCACTGGAGCATGGGTTGCAGTGCCCGTGGTACTTTTGTTTTTTACTCAGTTGGTGATGGTGTTTCGAGATAGTCCTGTGAGTTCTTTTGAAGGGGGATTTTCTCCTGAGCAGATTGAGGTTTGGGGAGGAAATACTGAGGTGATTGCAGAAACGATGTTTTCGAAGTATCTTTTTCCATTCGAGCTGATTTCTGTTTTGCTTTTAGCAGCGATGGTAGGAGCGATCGCTCTTTCTAAACGTCATTCTCAGAGGAGTTGGAATTCATGATAGTTGAATCTTGGATTCTTTTAAGTTTTTGTGCTTTGATTTTTTGTGTCGGACTTTTGGGAGTATTACTGAGACGTAATTTATTGGTGATTTTGATGAGTATCGAGTTAATGCTAAATGCGATAAATTTAACTTTTGTGAGTTTTTCGTATCAATTGCAGGATATTCATGGGCAAGTCTGTGTTTTTTTTGTGATAGCTTTGGCAGCTTCGGAATCTGCGGTGGGACTTGCTTTGGTGATTGCTTGGTTTAGAACGATGAAAACGACAGATACTTACGCTATGCAATATTTAAGGGAGTCTCCATGATGGGCAGCTCTGCGATGGTTGGGATGGTGCTTTTTCCTTGGATGGGTTTTTTAATCAATGGGTTGGGGTACTGGTTTTTTCAGTCTTCTTCTCATCAAAAAAAGTGGAGTTCGGCGGTTGCGGGAAGCATTGGAACTCTTTGTATGCTTTTTTCTTGTGCCCTTGCTTGGAATTTTTTCTTTCAATTTTTAGGGCTTCCTGCAGAAGCGCGTGTTTTGGAATATGCGGGGTTTTCCTGGATATCTTTAGGTAAGTTGCAGGTTGATCTGGGATTACGCTTGGATAGTTTATCCAGTTTATTTGTTTGCGTGATTACCTTGGTGGGGTCATTGATCCATCTTTATTCTATAGGATATATGAAAGAGGATCCTACTCCGGGAAAATTTTTTGCTTATTTGAACCTTTTTTGTTTTTTCATGCTCATTTTAGTCCTTGGGGATAGTTTTCCTGTGGTTTTTTTAGGATGGGAGGGAGTGGGTCTTTGTAGCTATCTGCTCATTGGGTACTGGTATCAGGATCAAGCTAAGGCTCAAGCGGGCAAAAAGGCATTTTTGGTCAATCGTATCGGCGACTTTGGGTTTTTGCTGGGGGTTTTTTTAGTCTTCACTACTTTTGGAACCCTGGCTTTTGAGCCTTTGAAGCATGCGGTTTTGAATGCAGTGGGAGTTGAGCGATCGATTCAGTGGATTTGTGGTTTGTTATTTGTGGGGTGTATGGGGAAGTCGGCACAGATTCCTCTTTATATTTGGTTGCCTGATGCGATGGCTGGACCGACGCCCGTTTCTGCGTTGATTCATGCGGCGACTATGGTGACTTCGGGTATTTACTTAGTCACGCGATTGAATTTTTTGTTCACGCTTGCTCCTTGGGTACTTCACACCATGGCCTGGGTGGGAGCATTTACGGCATTTTTTGCAGCAAGCATTGCTCTTTGTCAGAGAGATATTAAAAAAGTGTTGGCTTATTCTACGGTATCGCAGCTTGGGTACATGTTTTTGGGCTGTGGAGTGGGGGCTTTTGGAGCAGGAGTTTTTCATGTGATCACCCATGCTTTTTTTAAGGCGCTTTTGTTTTTAGGAGCAGGAAGTGTGATTCATGGGATGCATGAAGAGCAGGATCTTTTCAAGATGGGGGGTTTGAGAAAAGAAATGCCTCATACGTTTTTGATGGTGGCTTTAGGTTGGCTTGCGATTTGTGGTATTCCACCTTTTTCCGGTTTTTTTTCTAAAGATGAGATTTTGGGCCATGCTTTTCATGGTTCTTGGGGTCTTTGGGTTTTGGGAGTGATCACAGCAGCTATGACGGCGTTTTATATGACTCGATTTTTTTATCTTGCGTTTCTAGGCCGTTCGCGTCACGCTTCGGTTCATGTCCATGAGTCTGGTTGGAATATGCTGATGCCGCTTCAAGTCTTAGGTTTTTTCAGTGTATTTGCGGGATTTTTAGGGATTCCCCATGCCAGTTGGTTGGAACATTGGCTTGAGCCTATTTTAGGACTTTCGATTCACGAGCCTAATGGGATGGAGTGGCCTTTGATGTTTATCAGTGTTTTGGCTGCAGTTTTGGGGATGATTTGGAGTTTTTCGAAATACCGGCGGTTTGATCCTTGTGAAGCTCAAGCTTTTCCACGGTTGGCTCATTTTTTAGAGCATCAAGGGTATGTGAACGAAGGTTTGCACACGCTTTTTGTCGTTGCTTTGCAAAGAGTTTCTTTTTTTGCTTGGAGTGTTCTTGACATCAAATGGATCGATGGTTTTGTGCTTGGGGTTTCTTCATTAGCAACGCAACTAGGGGGGCTTTTCCGTCTTTTGCAGACAGGCGTAGTCCAGCATTACCTTTTGATGGTTTTGATGGGTCTTTTAATGAGTACGGGGTACTGGATGTATGTTCAAGGTTAGTCCTTCTTTGTTAACACTTACGATTTTTTTCCCCTTGTTTTGGGGCTCCTTGAGTTTATGGTTGCCGAATAAATGGCGAGCTTCTTTTTTTTGCACTTTTGCTTTTTTGGGCAGCTTGATCACATGCATCCTTTCTTTGTTTTTGTATCAGGGTTTTTCAGGAGAAACGGGGGCTTTTGAGTGGGTGCATTCGCGTCTTTGGCTCAGGGATTTTGGCATTTATTATGAAGTCGGTGTCGATGGAATGAGTCTTTGGTTGATTTTGCTTACGACTTTTTTTGTACCTTTTGCCATTTTGTGCTCTCTTTCATCTGTACAAAAGCAGGTAAAGTCTTATTATTTTCTATTGCTTGCATTGGAGACCGGAATGCTCGGTGCTTTTGCTTCGTTAGATCTTTTTTTATTTTATATTTTTTGGGAAGCGATGCTCATTCCTATGTATTTTTTAATTGGCATTTGGGGTGGGAAAGAACGCATTTATGCATCGATGAAGTTTTTTTTATATACTTTGGTAGGATCGCTTCTGATGCTGTCGGCTATTTTTTACTTAGGCTATGAGCAGGTGGTTCAGGCAGGCTACCATTCGATGAAGTTTTCGGATTTGCTGCAATTGAAGTTAGAAGGGGGTTATTTCTTTTTGAACCCACAGAATCTTTTATTTTTGGGTTTTGCGCTTGCTTTTGCGATTAAAGTTCCCTTGTTTCCTTTTCATACATGGCTTCCTGATGCTCACGTGCAAGCTCCGACAGCAGGCAGTGTGATTTTAGCTTCTATCTTGTTGAAAATGGGAGGGTATGGTTTTTTGCGATTTGCTTTTCCTCTTTTTCCTCAGGCGGTGATGTATTTTCAACCGCTTTTTATGGGATTGGGAGCTTTTGCGATTGTTTATGGAGCATGGATTGCTTTAGCACAGACTGATATGAAAAAGCTGGTGGCTTATTCTTCTGTCAGTCATATGGGGTATGTGATTTTAGGTCTTTTTTCGCTCAATGAATCGGGAATGATGGGCGCTTATTATCAGATGCTCAACCATGGATTGACTGCAGGCGCGTTGTTTTTGATGGTGGGGATGCTTTACGAGCGAAGTCATACACGTGAAATTGCAGCTTTTGGAGGTTTAGCTCGGGTGATGCCGTGGTTCTGTGTTTTCTTTTTTTTAGTGACGCTTTCTGCGGTGGCTTTGCCTGGGACGAGTAGTTTTATCGGGGAGTTTTTGATTCTTTTGGGTGCTTGGCAGACAGCTCCTTTTTGGAGTGCCTTAGGAGCTTCGGGTGTTATTTTTGGGGCAGTTTACATGCTTACTTTTTTTGAGAAGGTGGCATTAGGGCCAGATGGAAAGCAAAAGGGCATGGGGGATCTTTCCTTGCGGGAAATAGGATTGCTAGTACCTTTGGTGGTGGCAATTTTCAGCATGGGCTTTTGTCCTAACTTCTTTTTCTCAAAGATGAAGTCTTCTTTTGGAAGAACTCAGCAAATATTTCAGAAGCATTTTTGAGTTGAAATGAGACTTTTGTACTTACAAGGAAATAATCCATGGGTGATTTGAAGATTGATCTGAAGATGTTGCATACGATTCCTTATTTATGTGTTTTTTTAGGGATTTTGATTTCTTTAGTGCTCAGTGTTGTTCGTTCTCGTAGTGCATATACTTGGGTTTCGTTTTTGTGCCTGAGCGTGTGTTTGTTGGGAATGGCATTTTCTGGAATGCAATTATTCTCAGATCCTGTCAGCCTTTTTGGAGGTATGCTGGTCGTTGATTCTTATGCGCGATTTGCAACTATTTTCTTTTTAGCAAGTGCTTTTTGTATGATTTTAAGTAGTTGGGGATATTTAGATCGTCAAAAGTTGAGGTATTCAGAATATCCCATTTTGCTTATTTTTTCGGCTTTAGGGATGATGATTCTGAGTTCTTCTTTGGATCTTATCGTATTTTTTATTGCTTTGGAGCTGATGTCGCTTTGTGTTTATGTTTTGGTAGGTTTTCAAAGGGTCAATCGCTTGTCCAATGAAGCGTCCATGAAGTACTTTGTTTTAGGTTCTGTAGCTTCTGCTGTTTTATTGTATGGATTTTCTTTTTTATATGGTGCAACGGGAAGCTTGCATTTACACGAAATCGTAAATTTTGTGTTGAAGTTTCGTCAGCATTCAAATTCCTTGTTTTGTTTAGGATTGCTTCTTATTTGCTCTGGTTTTTTTATGAAAATTGCTTCCTTTCCTTTTCATGCTTGGATGCCTGAGGTGTATGAAGGTGCTCCTGTTACGGTCACAGGTTGGATGGGGACTGCTTTGAAGGCGGCTTTTTTTATCGGTTGGATTCGACTCTTTTCTGTTTTGAGATTGGGTTTTTCAGGTCCGATGCAATTGTACTTTCATCATCTTTTTTGGATCAGTGCTTTGTTAACGATGTTCGTAGGTAATTGTCTTTCTTTATTTCAGAGGAATTTGAAGCGATTGATGGGTACCTCTTCGATTGCTCATACAGGTTATTTGCTATTAGGACTTTTAACTTCAACTCAGTTAGAGGATGGTTACACTTACGTTTTATTTTACCTAGTCGTTTATGTCGTCGCAAATATTGGTATTTTTTCTGTTTTAGCATTGCTTGCGGGGCCACAGGATAAATGCTTGATGCTTTCAGATCTTGCAGGTCTTGGAAAAAGGAGTCCTTGTCTTGCGTTATTTTTGACATTTTTTATGCTTTCTTTAGCAGGTATTCCTCCTACTGCGGGATTTATGGCTAAGTATTTCTTATTTTATTTTGCTGTTCAGGCGCATGAGGTAGTTTTGGTCGTTTTGGCAGTTCTTGCCAGTGCTATTTCTGTTTATTATTATCTTCGTATTTTGGTGTTGATGTATATGCATGAGCCTGCTTCGGACCAAGAGCCGAATCATGACTTAGGCGCCTGGATTTCTGCGCTCATTGCTTTTGTCTTGGTTGTGCAAATGGGCCTTTTTCCTTCTTGGATGATCAAACTGGTACGAGAAGTTGTGACTTATTTGTAGTTTTTGATCTTTTTTTGCGGGAGGAAAGCTGGTGGGGCAGCAGCGAGCTGAGTATCAAGTCAAGTTGGCTTCAGGTCGTATTTTAGGGCCATTCAATTTATCTCTTCTTCATGATCTTATTTCAAATCATGAAATTACAGATAGTGATCTCATTAAAAAAGATACTGATAAAAATTGGGTTTCTATTCTTTCTATTCCAGAGGTGGCTTTATTTTTTTCTCCTGATTTGAAAAGTGAAAATTCTTCAGAAAAAACTCAGTTTCTTGAGCCTACTATTGGAGAGACAGCAGAAGAAACTAAAACATTCTTAAAAAGTTTAGAGGTAGAGACCAGAACTAACTTAACCGAAAGTCCTACTCAAATTTTAGTAAGACAAGAAATTGCTGAAGCAAAAACAGTTTTTTATGAAAAATTATTATTAAAAAAATCGCATTTTTCAAAAAAAAAGTTTTTTCTTTATTTTCTTGTAATAGGAGGTGTGTTTTATTCTTTTTACGATAATCCTCGGGCTCCCCTAGAAGCATTGGTAGCTATTCGACCGATGCTTCCTGATTTTTCTCAAAAATCTGCTGATCCTAAAAAAAGTCATCAGATTTATATTCAATCCATGAAAGACTATTTACAGGATACAGTTTTGGGATATGAAAATGCTATTCGGGGGTTTAATCAATCTGTTTTTTACGATCCTGAAAACGTCAAAGCTATTGCGATGCTTGCTTCTTCTTATTTGAATTTAATTGATTCTTCAAATAAGGATGAAGTTTATTTCAATGTTATGTCTCGACTATTAGATATGGCTCGAGCAAAATCCGTAGATTTAGCAGAAACAGTGATTTCAGATATTGAGTTTTATCTTATTATCAATAAATTTGAGACCGCTTACTCGCGAATTATTGGTTATACAAATACACATGAAAATTATGGATTAGAGATGTTTTATTATTTGTCTCTTGTTTTTTTTCATAAAGGAGATTTTACTTCGGCGGTTAAATATTTGTCTCAATTTCCAGAAGAAAAAATTTATAGTGCTAAAATATTTTATCTTCGAGCCCAGATTGCAGAAAAGCTAAAAGATATAGAATCCGCAAAAAAAGAGTATGGAAAAGCTATCAAATTTAATCCTCAACATGCGAAATCGTATTTACGTTTATCGAGTCTTTTGCATCAAGAAGGAAAACCAAGTAGCAGTTTAGGTTATCTTGAGTTTTTGTTAAGTCATAAGAATCTTTTAAGTCCCTTTGATCTAGCAGAAGCTTATTATCTTCGTTCTCAGATTTATGAAATTGAAGAAAAATGGATTCTTGCGCTTAAAGACATTGAACAGGCAGTGCAGCTTAATGCAGATAATCACGATTATTTGCTTGAGCTTTATACATTGCAAGCTCATGTTTTAGAGCTTCCTTTTGATCAAGTGACTTTAGAAGAAAAAAATAAAATAAAAAAAGTTCAAGATTTAGCAAAGATGTATTTTTTCTTAGGAGAAGGAGAAAAATTAATCAAAGAAGGCAAGTACCATGATGCCATTGTGCCTTTTTTGCAGGCGCGTCAAGCGAATGATCGTGATTCTTTGCCTTTAGTAAAAATGGGAGATATGTTTTCCTATTTGCAAGACGTTGAAAACGCTAAAGTTAATTACAAGCTTGCAATCGATCGCGATCCTAATAATATCAAAATTTGGTCTAAGTATATCGAAACTTTAATTCAAAGTTATGAGTGGCAAGACGCTCAAAAAGCCATGGATCGGTTTAGGCATTTACCTATTCAACAAGGATTTCTCGATAAAGCTGCTGCGGATATGTATCAAAAACAGGGACGCTATCTTGAAGCTCAGGCTCTTTATCGTAAAGCTTTAAAGCGGGAAACCATTGATCCTTCTGTTTATATAGCGTATGCAAAAAGTTTAATAAAAACAAAAAATTTTAAAGAGGCTCCTTTTTTTTTATCTTTAGCAAGACGCTTTGATCCTTTGAATGTAGATGCTGTGATCCATCATGCTAAATGTATTTCAGAAACGGATTCTATTGATGCTGGTATTGATTTATTGCAAGATGAGCTTCAAAAAAGCAATACGACGCGTGCTGAATTTTTAGCTGCTATTGGGGAACTTCAGATCCAAAAAGGCTCTTGGGATCAAGCTCAACGCACCATCGATCAAGCTATGAAAGCAAATTCAGACTATGCTTTCTCTTGGAAGCTTCAAGCTCAGATTTATATGAATCGTGAAAATACTGAAAAAAATGCTTTAGATCAAGCGCTTCTTGCTTATAAAAAATATTCAGACAGAAATGCTTCAGATCCTTCTGGGTATTTAGAACGTTATAAAATTTACTTAAAAAAATCTGATTTTGAAAGTGCTAAAAATGAGCTTTCACAGATTTTTCAGATTTATCCTAAGTATCCTAATTTACATTATTATTTAGGTGCTTTGTATGCATTGCAATCTAATCATAAAGTAGCAGCGGAGGAATTTAAGTTAGAGCTTGCTAATCATCCTATGTCTGTTCAAGCGCTCATTGCTTATGGGAAGGAAGTGTTAGAAACAGGTCGTGCTCAGGAAGCGCTGGAACATTTTTCTAAAGCGATGATTTTAGACTCAAAATCTGTGGATGCTCGACAAAATGCAGCTTGGGCAAACTTTCATTTGAAAAATTATGACTCAGCTATTACTTTAATGCGCGTTGCCATTGAGATGGATCGTGGGAATCCTTTGCTTCATAAACGCTTGGGAGCTATTTATCAAGAGCTAGGAGATCAAGCGACAGCCTGTCTTTCTTTTAAAAAGTACCTTGAGATGGAGCCTGATGCTTCTGATAAAGCGCAATTTGCTTCTTGTTTTTAGGCTTCATCGGTTGCTCGTTTTGTGCTAACGTTTGGACATGTTTGATCTGCGTTTATTCCAGGAAAATCGATCTTATTTAGAAAAATCGTTCCGTAAGCGTCATATGGATGAAGCGATCCTGAAAGAAGCGGAGAAGATCGTAGCCAGTAGGCTTGAGATTTTACAAGAGGTAGAACGGCTTCGTTGTTTAAAAAATACGCATTCTTCAGAAATTGCCCAGTGCAAGGCTCAGGGCAATGCTGAGCAGATGCAAGAGAAGGTTTTGGCGATGCGTCAACTCGGAGAAGCTCTGGGGTTTTTAGAGGTCCAGCTTGAGGCAGTTCAGCGTACTTTTGAAGCGGTTCTCTTACAAATTCCCAATTTTTTACATTCGAGTGTGCCTGAGGGTGCAACGAGCGATGCTAATGTGGTGATGAGATCCTGGGGAAAGATTCCTGAGTTTTCTTTTAATCCTCGAGACCATGTGGAGCTTGGGGAGCGTTTAGGGATTTTAAATTTTGAAAGGGCAAGCAAGGTAGCAGGTGCTCGGTTCTGTGTTTACCAAGGGGCTGGTGCCATTTTGGAACGAGCGTTGATTCAATTCATGTTGGATCTGCACACGAGGGAGCATGGGTACCAAGAGGTGATTGTGCCTTTCTTGGTCAATCAAGAGAGTATGACTGCCACCGGGCAGTTTCCAAAATTTGAATCAGATTTGTTTCAAACGAAGCTTGCTGAGCGTCTTTTTTTTCTCATACCTACGGCTGAGGTACCTTTGACGAATTTATTTCGCAATGAGATTTTGCAAGCTTCTGACCTGCCTTTGTATCTGACCGCTTATTCTCCTTGTTTTCGAAGTGAAGCGGGTTCTTATGGAAAAGATACCCGGGGATTGATTCGGCAGCATCAGTTTCAGAAAGTGGAATTGGTAAAAATCGTGGCTGCTGAGCATTCTTATGAGGAATTAGAGAAGATGACGAAGGATGCGGAGAGGATCCTTCAGCTTTTAGGTCTTCCTTACCGAGTGATGGCGCTTTGTGGAGGAGATGTAGGATTTGCTGCGGCAAAGACGTATGATATTGAGGTTTGGCTTCCGTCTCAGGGCACATATCGGGAGATTTCTTCTTGTTCTAATTGTGAAGATTTCCAAGCACGTCGTGGTAAAATTCGCTACCGATCTGGGGAGGGTAAACCCCTCTGGGCTCATACTTTGAATGGTTCCGCTCTTGCATTGGGTAGGACTTTTCTTGCGATTTTAGAAAATTTTCAGGATGAATCAGGAAATGTGATCGTGCCCGAGGTATTGCGGCGGTATTTGCAGGGAGCTCCTGGTTTTTTTGAGCTAGGGGATCGTTTGGTCATGGGGCCT
>DAISZI010000018.1:0-12940 GCA_036824885.1 Oligoflexia bacterium | reverse complement strand
TGTTAGTTTTATTGATAAATCACATTTTTTTGAAAAAATGGCTGACTAGTTACAAGTTTATTTTAAAGCTAAAATAGCACCATCATCACTGATCAAAAAAAAGATCGATAAAAAAAAATTGATTTAAATATCTTCTGAAGTAACAGTACGCGCATGAAAAAAAACCCTGGATCTTGTTTTTTGCTTCTTTTGCTAGGCACTAGGACACAGGCGAAGCTTTCGACCACAGTGTATGCAGGTGATGGAGTGCTTCGTTCGGGTAAAAGTTTTTTTGGTCGCTACGAATAGCAGGAAACTGAAAGAAGGGGGAATTTTTTTGTGGAGTTGGACGAAGTATGCACAAAATACCTCCGATGCTGGTGAAGGAGAGCTTGCAAGGGGGTGGGGATTGCACAGGTCATGGTTGATCTCAAAATACCAGGAGACAGTATCTTTGTGGAAGCTCTGAGCGAACGATTAACGAGTGTTCAGGAAGGAGTGCGGATGAGTTTGTTGATTACCGAGCAGCAGCGTTCAGGTCAGAGGATATCTCTCGTCGTTTGGTTCTTTCAGGGAGGAGAACACAAGCTTTGGAAGTGAGAGAAGGGGATGGCATGATTTCGGATGCGAAAAATTGGGAATGAGGGCTGGTCCTTGATTCTCGTGAAAAGGCTATCTTTGATGAATTTCAAGCCTAAATGCGAAGCGTCATTTTTTTGAAGTACAAAAAATAGTGAGGCTGCGTTCTTGATTGGGAGTAAATGCTTAGGGAGTCCGGCAGGGTTTTTTTGGTCAAAAAAAATGGGTACTTACTGTGAGTTAGCCTATATCCTAACTTTTTTTTACTCTAATGATCCTCTAGAAAAATGAATGATGATCAAAAAATTAAAATATTATCAATAGATTATCTTACATAAGTTTTTGTAATTTTTATACAAATGCTTAATCGACAGATCCTGAAGGAGCCTACGCCTTTAACTTTTTGTAATAGCTCATTTTTTTACTCATCATCTATTTTTTAGCTTGCCGTTAGGATAAAAAAAGTTTAGGAAATCGCAAGAAGCCAATTTAACTGCTCGTAAATACTTACTTTTTTTGACCGAGAACTTTTGGAGGGGGTTGATGCTCAGAGTTTTGAGTGTTGCATTCAGGAATCGATTCCTTTGAGGAACAAGGAGGATTTCTAGGAATGATTTGTCCTTAAAAGTCTGGAGCTAGCAAGAGCAGTTTGAGAAAGACGGGGTTTCAAAATGGTTGGTGCTTGCGAATCAGTGGAGAGCAAAAAAAAATCGAATATTTTATTGAAAAAAAATTTTACTTGGTGCAATATCACGTTCGAACTAGGAACAAGAATGAGGGGTTTCTTCGTCGGTAGTGGTTCTAAAGATGTACAACGATTGCGTTTAGAGAGAAAATATTTTATAAAACGATGGATTATGAGAAAAAAACTTCATTGCTGCTTCTGTATTATTTCATTTGGTTAGCTAGTATTGTTCCTGGTTATTGTTTAGATGATCCTATCGTTAGCTCAGATGTTCCTCGTGCTGATTTTAACTCAGGTGAGGTTGTTGGAAATACAGTGGTTGGACGATGTAATGTTGTAGGAAACGTTCGCTCGTTTCAAATCGATTGCACCCAGGAAATTCGAAATTTTACTGTTGGATTTATAACAGCAGGTAGCACTATGCGAGTTGCTTCTGTCATTAATGGCGTCCAATATGATACGAATATTTCCAATACAGGCATGAGTCTGGTTGGTACGGAAGGTTTTGTTAGCAGTCTTGCTATTACCATCAGGTTTACAGATGATACTACTGCTTTTGTAACGTTGAGGCATTAAAAATGATTCCCTGAAAAGCATGAAGTAAGACATTGTTATGTGAAAACCCAAGAGAGCTTGGATTTTTCTGGCTCGCAGGAATGACTTTGGGGAAGTCAAGGATGACGATTCTTCTCAGAAGTTGGGTTCAGATGCGATTGCCAAAAAATGAAAATTTAATTATCTTACTTAAGATACTGAGCTTTCGTTTATTCCAGAAGAGGCAGATCATATGTTCCGAGTCCTTCCTTTTGAATCCAAACGGTGCGAATGCAGGTTCTGCACTTCTGCAGGCGTTCATACGGTTGAATGACTCATAGTATCAAAATGATGGTTCTGTGGCTTTGTAAAATTATTGACAAGTGCCGTATTTGTGATAGCTACAATTTATAAGGGGCAATTTCCGATAGAGGGTGTTTTGAAAAATGAATTCGCAGCAACGAGTAGAGGGGCATTTCTATATCTACAGGGGGATTGCTGCGGCCTTAGGATCCCTGGCGTGCCAGGAGTCTGTCTTAAAAATTTTCAACTGGGAGTATTTTTTTGATGAAATCTTTATTGCGTGTTGGGTTGCTTTTATCTTTTTTTCATTTGAATTTTCTATTCTTTTCTAGTCAATCCAAGGCGAATAACCTTGATTTTCCTGGATTAACGACAGCTGATCTTTCTCATAAACTTTCATTTTTTATTGAATCAGACGGTGTTGCTGATCAGAATCCTTCGCGGTTTTCTCGCGTATGGAGAATTTGTCAAAAAAAGCATGATCTTATCCATGAAAAAAATTCTGAATTGAAAAAGGGATCCTCTTTAAGAGATAGGTACCTCATCCTTCAGGCTTATCAAAAGCTTTATGATCTTGATTATCGAAGTCATTGGGCACTGATGCCGCAGGCCGAGCTTGAGTCTGCAGCTTGGTTAGAAATTCAGGAAGCGTTGGACGACTGGTTATCGTATTCTGGAGATAAAAAAGAATGGTTTGTGAAACTTTTTCAGTCGTATCTGAGCTTGGGTGGAATGGTTTTTCAAGGAGATTTGCTGAATCGTTTTACGGATCTTTTTGCAACACAATTTGTGCCCAACAAGCAAGGGGCGGATGGTTCGAAAATGGATCGGTTGACGAAACTGATGTGTTTTTTAAAAGAGCATGCATCTTATGGCGAAAATGAGTCATCTGTTGAGCAAGGTTCGGCAGTGGAATTATTGCAGAGATTTCTTTATTTAGGCAATGCTGTCAAGGATGAGCGTGGGCGATTCCAAGAACGTGAGCAATTACTCTTAAAAAGAAGCTTGATAAGGCATTTGCAATTTTTAGAGGGCCATTATCAGAGATTGAAAGATGCTTATGAAGATCCTAAGCAAGCTATTTGGGTGAGCATTTTTGCACCTAACGAGCCTTTGCAAAGTTTTTCTTTCTTTATTTGGGCAGAGGGTTCTGGAGAAATCAGAGAATGGAAGCGGGGAGCAGAACCGGAAGACAAGTATTTGAGAAATCAGTATTTTGCTAATTTTAGAGCTTCTCCGGAGGGTGGGTCTTGGCAATCTAAGGGCATTGCATTCGTTTTCAAGCCTGATTTTCAATTGGAAGTCAAAAAAGTAAGCACGAAATCCTTTAAAAGGATTCACTTGGCCAACAACGCATCAATTCAATTGCAACGCTACCAAGAACTGGTAGGAGAATCCGCTTTTACTCAGCAAGAAGGGGATGATTGGAGTGTTATTGGAAAAGATTTTAAATTTTGTTCAGGATTTTGGGCGAGGTCCCTTCGTCTCATTGCATTGAATGCCTCTGATCCTATGCGAGTGCGACTTCCTCAGAAAGCAACGGTGTATTTGGATGATTTAAGTCTTCTGAATGTTCGCTTCCAGCATCAGGGAAGTTTAAAAACTCGTCGTAATTTAGAGCTTCGTTTGAACAAGAGTATTTTTGAAAATCAAGGCACTTTGGAGAATCATCAGAAAATTGAGCTTATTGATGATGAAAAAAGTTTTTTTGTGAATGAAAATCAGAAGTCCTTTCTCAAAGCTCCGAGTGTCAGGATGTATGGAAGTGGCACTTTATCTGAGCAATTTTATTCTTTGATCAATAAAGGATCCATTTTAGGTCAGGATATCACTTTGCATGCTTTTCGATTGAATAATGACCTGGGTAAAATTCGCGGAGTCAAAGAAAATACGGTTTTTTTAACAGGAAGTTTTTCAAGTGTTGATGGGGAGATAGGAGATGTCAGTGGGCAAACACAGGTGCATGTTTTATCTCCTGCTGTATTGGGAGAGTTGGGAAGGATTCAAGGAGAAACGATAGCTTTTCAGGTGCATCATCAGGGTGAGCAGAAAACGGGTAAGGGAGTACTAGAAGCTTCTCATCATGTTTTTCTCAGATCAGATGGAGCTTTGATTTTACCTCAAGTTGAGTTTCAAACGCCTGAGCTTCGATTGAATCTACCTGATTTTTCTATAGATCCACAGAATATTGCTTTAACTAAGATTGCTTACCACGGCTGGGGAAGTACTGTTTCCGATATACCTAAAGATTTTAGACTCACCCACCCCTATGCTACTTCGGGTGAAGTTGTTTTTCAGGAAGAAAAATTTTCCGAAAAGGATTCTGTAGATGCGATTCAGGTATGTGTTCAATCAGGTTCTTTGAAGGATGGTCACGAAATTTCACTCGAAGCATCTTTGAGTGCCCAGGGTGGTATCAAGTTTTTAGCTCCCTTGGGAAGAGTGAGCTTGGGAAGTAAGAAAGAGATGCCTGAATGGACCACTTCCCATTTGATGGCACAGGTTGATGCATTCGAGGTTCATCAAGGTGTTTTTTTAGCAGATACCGCGCAGATTAGTTCTCGAAGTGGACTTAAAATTGGAAAAAAGTACTGTGGGTTGCCTATTCCTCTGGAGAAAAAAGCTGCATGGATCACACAAAATCATACCCATTTAGAAGGGGGTCCTCTTTTATGCACAGGGGTTTTAGAGGCTGCAGGATTGACCTTATCTTCTGAGCAGACTCATGTCTGTGCTTTCGCTGATGTAAGCATTCGTGGAGATTTGGTTTTAGCGCCTGGAAATACTCTTGAAGTGAGAAGTCTGTCTTCTTTGCATCCTTCTCCTTTATGGGTTGAGGGTAAGCTTAAGGGATTTGATTTTTCTGATCAACATGACTTTCGACCAACCAAGCAGTCTCTTGCAACTTTGAGCAATTATGGAAGTCAGATCCATGTCGGGGAAAAAGATCCGAGTGTTCGTTATCATGCTTCTGGATTTAAATCAGAAGAGTCGACTTTGTATCCTGTTTTAAGTAGCACTAGCCCTTTGGTTCTTTCTGCCGAAGAAGCTCAAGGAGTGTTATCTGCTTCTGAGGTTGTCATCTTGAACAATACTTCTAGATTCGTTTTGGATCAAAAGATTCCTTCTTTTCAGCGTCAGGCGTCCTTGCAAGAGCTTGATTCCGATAAAAATAAGATGATGACTCAAAATGGGATAGCTTCTGAATCTCAATTTAGTTTTGCAGTTCACGAAAAGTACTTTTTTGACAAAAGTCATGCGCAAGAGTTTTATCAAGAAATTGCAGATTCTATGGTCTTGCTAACCTCGGAAGGATTTAAGCTTCTTGCTCCTGGTCAGAAGGTGATGATGGGTTTAAGTCCTGAGTTACTCAGGCAAAGTTTAGAAAAACTCATTGAAGCTTTTAACATGAGTCAATCTAGAAATGATCGTTCCTCAGGTGAAGAAGTCTTGAAAGAGTTTCATCGTTTTTCTTTAGAATACCTCAATGAAAAAAAAGGAAATTTTGAATTTACCCGTGATTTAGTCGATTCAAAGAGGCTTTCAGATCCAGGTATCAGTTCGCTGATGGAAATTTTTACGGATTTTACCTTGCCTAAGAATCCGATGATTTTTTATGTATTTGCAGGGATTTCAGAGGGACTTCCCATTTTAAAGCCCTGTCTTTATTTGCCTTCCCAAGCTTTGACTCATAAAATAGGAAATATTTATACAAGTGACTTAAAAATCTTACCGCATCATCTTGATTCCGATGCATTGGTTGAAACGCTAGAAGATCAAGAAAAAGTCGAATTATCTGATTATTTCACAAAAAATCCAAAAATTTCTCAAAATTTCAATCAGGTAGTTTCGTATGGAGCAGAGAAGAAAAACAAAAAGCAACCTGTTCAAATCCAAACAGAAGGAAGTTTAGGTTCTTTCTTGGTGATCACGGATGGGTGTATTGATGTTCAAGCTTCTCTGAAAAGTGATCAAACTACGCTTATTTCCTGGGATGGAAGGATTCAAGTTCGTTCTGGTTGCAATGCCCTTTCAATGCTGAAGTCCAAAGATTTGAAAATGCAGGGAAGAAATATTCGTATTTCTCAAGCTCAGATACAAGCTGACGCAATGCATCTTCGTTCTCCTTCAGGTCTCCATCTTCAGGTTCGGTCTTCGCAATTCCAAGCAGGAGAGGCAAGTTTTCAAGCTCAGAATGGGGATCTACAGATCATTCATGAAAAAAAAGAAATCGAGGCAGAGTCTTCTTCCTTGCAGGTAAAAAACCAGATTCTTTTTTCAGGTGAGAATGTAGGTACGGAAGGCCTTCAGGTTGATGCAGGAACGTTTGTCGTAGATGCGAAGAAGTCTTTTAAAGATATTCCTTGGGGTGAAGAGCGCAGGTCTTCCTTTGCGGCTTCGGAAGGATTTTCTTTTCGTGCAGAAGAGGCTGCATTCTATGGAACTCAACTGAAGGGTCCTGGAACTATCTACGCAAAAAATCAGGTGATTTTTGATTCGAATGAACCTCTGGTATTGCCTGAAGTGCATTTTCAGACGCCTCAACTCGCGCTTCGTGTGCCTGATTTCGGTTTGGATCCACAAATAGAAGTAAAATCTACAGTGTTTGAATGGGAGCCGCCTATTTCAGGAGATGGAAATCAAACGATTCGTCTTTCTCATCCGTATACCACTTCAGGTGAGTTAGTTTTGAAGGAAAAAGGGTATGCGTCTCCAAGAGATCTTCAGTCAGCTTCTTTCGTGGAAGCGATAAGACTCTGTGTTCAAAAAGATTTATTCGCAAGTGATGCCGATCGTTCTAGTTATGACATTTCGTTGGAAGCGTCTTTAAGTGCTAAGAAGGGCATGGTATTTTTAGCTCCTTTGGGAAGAGTGAGGGTAGGAAAGAACACGCAACTTATTACAGAATTGCTCAGTCAAAATTTATTTGCACATGTAAATGCGTTTGAGTTGCTTCAAGGTGTTGTTGTTTCAGAGCAAGCAAAAGTTTTCTCTCAAAAAGGCGTTCAAATAGGAACCCATGTGGGAGATCGAAAAAATGTGATACGATCTTCTTTGGATGTTCCATTAAATCAATCTTCTCTTGATAGCGGCAAAAGTTGTAGTTCAGTCATTCCACTTCAAGAACGATCTGCTTGGCTTACAAAAAATGAAACGATGCTTGTAGGTGGTCCGCTTTTATGTGACGGAATATTGGAAGCTGGGAGATTGTCACTTGATTCCTCTCAAGCACATATTTGTGCTTCTGCTCAGATTAAAATTCGTGGGAATTTAGTTTTAGCTCATGGAAATGAACTTGTTTTGACTCATTTACGTGAGGCATTTCCAGAGCCTTCCGATTTATTTGTAGAGAAAAAATTAGAAGATGTTCCTGCGGTAGTTTCGGACGATTCAGTCAATTTGGAGCATCTTGAGGAAGAGAAAAAAGATTCTATATCGATTCAGAGTTATTCAAGTTTGATGCGTATTTTTTCAGATGAATTAATCATGAACTACGACGCTCAAGAATTGCCTGATGGCAAATATATCTTGCCATCAATTTTTAGCACGATTTCAGATCTAGTGATTCCACAGGATAATATGCAGGGATTGATATCAGCTCCTTCTATTGTCATCTTGCAGAAGGATAATACTTTAGCTCTGGGAAAAGAGAATCCTTATTTTTTCCCACCTCAAATTCCTTTTCAAGAGTTGGAAGAAAAAAAGAACCTTTTGACAGACGAAGGAAACTTTTCATCTCTATTAGATGATAGATGGGGTTTTTCATATCGAGAAAAGTATTTTTTTGATGAGAAACATGCAAAAAGATTTCATAAAAAAATAGCAAAGTCTATTGTGATTTTAACTGAGCAAGGAGTTAAATTGCTTGCTCCTGAACAAAAAGCAGTATTTTTGTTCAGTCCTTACCTGTTGCAGCGAAGTATCCAGCAAGTAGTTCAGAAAACGATGAGAAGGCATTATATTCACCCTCGACGTTCTGTGAATCAAACTGAACTTCAGCTCTACCATGATTATGCTTGGAAGTATTGGAATGCTCAAGAGGATCACGAGAAGCTTTCCTATATTACGGATGAAGATATGGATTCCTATACAAGCATGGATTCTGTCCAGGTAGGAAGTCTCATGGAGACATGGACTCATTTGAATGAGCCTCAAAATCCTCTTGTTTTTTATACCATTGCTGGAACTTTAAATGATGTGCCTGTTTTAAAGCCTTATATTTACTTGCCATTAGCGCTCATTGAGGAGGCAAGAAGTAGTCGAGCTGGTAATCTTTATGCGATAGATTTACAAGTGCTTCCTGGTGATTTGACTCCAGACGAATTAATAGAATCACGTTCTGAGGAAGGCCATAAAGAATTATTATCAAGTTATTTCGACGAAAATCCTCGTGTTTGTAAGCGAATGCATAATTTGATAATGCAACAAAGAATTAAAGAAGCCGCTATAGCAAGAAGACAGCAAAAAATTACAGACAATGCCGAGAGAAAGCAAAAAAATTTAGAGCAACAAGAAGAAAGAAGAAATGCTCGAGAAGCCTTAAGAAATTCGAAGGTGGATATCGTGGGGGACATCAATCTTGCAGGTTCTTTAGGTATTCTTTTTGCTGAAACAATTCATGTAAGTGCTTCGGTTCGTGTTAAAGATTTAATTTTAGTCTCGATAGGAAAAATAAATATTGGATCTCGGTTGCGTTCTTTATTTGTGGGATCAAAAAAGAAAACCCATCTTAGTGCGAAAGATGACATCACTCTTGAGAATGTAGATGTAACTGGCGCCAAGATAGAGATGGAGTCTGAAGGTCAGATCAAAACAGAAACTACAAAAATTCAGGCAAATCATGATGTGAATATCAAGGGGAATGAAGGCGTATTACTAGATGCTACCAAGATGTCAGGAATGAAGATTCGCTTAAAATCCGAAAAAGGAAAAGTGAGTCTTCGAAGTCAAAGAAAAAGTGGTGGATATTGCTATAATTATCAAGAAGAAGTTGAGGGAAAGTCAACAATCGATGCCAGAGATGGTTTGGATATTTCAGCGCAGGAGATTGAAACACAAGCTTCTAAAATAAGAGCAGGTGCTAGCGGAATTAATTTTGAAGCAGAACATAATATTATCGATAAAGCATTCACTGATAGATCATGGTTCTCAAGGAACAACACTGTATCAAGTTTTGAAACTACAGGTGATTTCAAGATGCATGCCATTCAAGGAAATATGGATCTTGATGCGACTACCATTCGTGCAGAAGGTGATGCAAGTCTTATCGCTCATGGTGATGTGAATCAGCAAGCTAGAGATAAATTCTTTTGGCTTTGGAACAACACGCGTGGGACCCAAATACTTGGAAAAAATCTTAGTGTGACTTCTCATACAGGCGATATACGTGTGTCTGGTTCTCGAATGGAGGCAGAGAACATATCTTTAGAGGCTCAAAAGGGATCAATCGGTATTGGATCTTATTGGAATTCTAAAACAAATATCCAGGCAAAAGATAAGATCAAACTTAGTTCGAAAGAAAAGCTCAGACTAACTCACGCCAAGGTATCAGCTCAATCAATAGATTTACAGGGAGGTGATTTTGATGCTTGTGGTCTTCAAGCAGATGTCAATGAGATAAAAATAGACTCTCAAGGTGCTATCCATATGCAATCCGCACAAATGAAGGCAGCTGATGTGGATATGAAGGCGAGGAAAGATATAACGCTTAATTGTATCCAAGCGGAAGCAGATAGTTTTGTCGCAAAGTCTGAAGAAGGGGCTATGGGATTAAAGTCCAGTAGTATCCAATCCAAGCATAAAGCTCATCTTAGCGCTCAAGGTAATTTTAGTTTCAATGATTCAAATATATCGGGTACTCAACTAGATGTAGAGTCTGAAGGTTCTATCCATGCTCAATCCACAAAAATTCAGGGAACTGATGTGGCTATGAATGCTAAGAAGAATCTAACACTTAAGTCTGTTCAGATGGATGCAACAGATGTTCGCCTCAATGCTGAAGAGGGTACTTTGAGTCTTCTCAGTGAAAAAACGCGAATGGGAGATGGATCGAATTATCGAGATGAAGTTTCTGGAAAAACCACGATAAAAGCTAAAAATGGGGTAACCCTTGCAGGGAACGATATTAAGACAGTATCTGTGGATGTGACTTCGGGAGATGCTGGAATTGCTATTGATGCAAAAAATAATTTCACTGATGAGACATTAGTCTTGGAATCGCATGCAGAGCACCATGATGCAAATCGCGATGAAGTTTGGCATCAAACGAGAAATATCGCATCAAGCTTTCAAACTACAGGAAGCATGCAGGCGCGTGCTTGTAAAGGGGATATAAAGATTCGTTCCGCTAAAATGAAAGCAAAAAAAGATATAAAACTTGATGCTTACCGTAATGTAGAATTGCTTGAAAGCTATGATACGGAATCACATGAGAAGGAGACAAGAGAAACTAAGAAATTTCTGTTCTGGAAAGAAACAATAAAGAATAAGGAGCAAAGTTCTTCGAGTCATTGTCTTGGGTCAAAATCTCAATCGGACAATATTTTTGTTGTTTCCCGTAAAGGCGATTTGAATGCGGTTGCTCCTGAAATGCGAGCAGAAAACATCTATTTAGAAGCTCAGAATGGAACAGCTTCTATAGTTAGTGTAAAAACAAGGTCAAGTAGCAGTAAAAATACACGAGCCGGAAGCGAATCCCAATACCAAGATGAAGTTTCAGGGCAATCAAGACTCGAAGCAAGTAATGGTATTGGTATTGAAGCGTTCAATATTAGCACACAGGCTATAGAAGCGAAGGCAGGAGCTTCTGGAATTAATTTTAGTGCAAGAAATAGTATTATTGATCAGACCTTAGTCTTAGAATCGAATCGAGAAAACCATAGTTCCAATCGTGATGAAACCCATATATCCAAGAAAAATGCCGCATCAAGCCTTCAGTCTGAAGAAAATGTCAAGATGCATGCTCAGGCAGGGGGAATCTGTCTTTTTTCTACACAAATAGATGCAAAAGATACTATAGATCTTCATGGTCGTGATGATGTGAAACTACTTGGAACCACAGATACAGAAGAGCATAAAACGGAAACAAGGAAAACTACAGGAGCCTGGTTTTGGAAGAAGACCAAAACAAACCGTGAACAAAGTGGCAGTGGTCATCACCGTGGAGTAAAATTGTCGGGAGCTAAGGTTCTGATCACTAGTGATCAAAAAGATATTGAGTTGGTTGCTCCTTCCATCCAAGCAAAACAGACGGTTTTGAAAGCTGTGAATGGAAAAGTGAAGATTCTTGCAGGTAATGAGTGGTCATTTTCCTCAACTTATTTAAGCGATGACAGCCCTTATTGGTTTTCTATGAAGTCTAAGATCACTGATTCTAAGACTTATCAGCAGGCTGACATCCAGGGAAGGCTTGAGATTGATGCCAAGGTTCTTGAGGTTCAGAAAGTTGCAGGACAAGTAGCTGAGTGGATGAGTCATCTTGAGATTGATCTTGAGAAAGTCGAGCTTATTGAGTCGCTCATTCACGAGATGAGTAATACGAAAGAAGAATCTATTTCTGTACCAGGGCCTGCGTTGGTAGCGGCGATTGCAGTGGCTGCAACGATTGCGACTCAGGGAGCGGGAGCGGCATGTTTGGGGCCGTTGGCTACCATGAAGTTAAGTTCAATCGCTGCAGTCAATGCGGCTGTGGATGTAGCAGTAGCAACGGCTTCTGCGACGATTTCTTCGCTTGCAGCACAAGCCGTAACACAAGCAGCGTTAGTTGCTCTGAGTGGAGAAGGATTGGACAAATTTTGGGCAGGTTTCAAAAAACCTGAAACATTTAGGACTGCATTGAGTGCTGGATTCATGGCAGGAGTGACGAAGGGATTCGGGACTTCTTTAGAAACTTCATCCAAGCTTTTGAACAAGGGGATTGTTGCTGCTGAACAGTCTGCAGCGGGCGTAGTTGCTGATAAATACATTAATCAGAAATCATTTGCAGATTCCTTCAAGCAAGCAGGGATCAACTTTTTATCTCAGACTACAGGTAGTGTATTAGCAAGTGAAGTTGGGGAACTGCACGCACAAGGAGATATCGGAGCCTTTGCCCATAAAGCATACCATGGAGCGGCAGCAGCTACAGTGGGAGCAGGAGTGGCCGCATTGAGCAATGGGGATGTAGTTGCAGCAGCAGTAGGGGGAGCTACCGGAGCAATTGCTGCTGAGCTTTATGCAGAAAGCGGTAATCCGATTGAGGAGGAGCTAAAAAAGGATGTCCTAAGAAAAGAGAAGGAATTAGGAAGAAAGCTTGTTGCTGACGAGTATCATAAACTCGCAGAGGCGAAGCTTAATCAAACAAAAACGCTTGCACGTGTGGCTACTGTCATTGTTTCCGCTCTTTCGGGAAATGAGGATATGATTAATGCAGCAAATTCTGGGGCACAAACAGCGTTGGAGAATAATTTTAGTGAGACTTCTTTTGCTAAGTTTGAAAAACTAGAACAGGAGTATTTTGATTCCGATTTTTCATCGGATCAATGGGTGAATGCCTGCAGCGATCCTACGGAACAGGGTGAAATAGAAATAGTAAGGCAGGAACAAAGGCAGAAAGAGATTAACGATCAAATGCATGCTGCTTTAGAAACTACTGTGGATACTGCTATAGAAGCTGTTGCCAAGAATGATTCTGACAGTGTTTCTATTGTCCTTGAACAATCAGACAAAAATATTCATTTAGAAGTTAATTTAGAGCAGTATTCTGATGAAGGTGTTTGGGTGGATCCATCGGTGAATGCCTCCAAGAATCTCACGGAAGCTCAGGCCATTGACCAGGAGTTAGACAGCTTCAGGGACCAGAAAAGTCAACAGCAGCGTTCA
>DAISZI010000247.1:0-2982 GCA_036824885.1 Oligoflexia bacterium | reverse complement strand
TTGATAGATTTTAGCATCTCTCATGAGTTTTTCTACGGGATATTCTTGAGAGTAGCCATAGCCTCCAAAGATTTGAACGGCGTCTGTGGTGACTTGCATGGCTGTGTCGGCAGCAAAAGCCTTGGCAAAAGAGGCAAATTGGGTATTACGTTTTCCTTGATCAAGTAGCCAGGCAGATTTATAAACTAAAAGTCTTGCTGCTTCGATATTCTTTGCCATATCTGCGATCATG
Source organism: Oligoflexia bacterium (assembly GCA_036824885.1). Lineage (GTDB taxonomy): Bacteria > Bdellovibrionota > UBA1018 > UBA1018 > UBA1018 > DAISZI01. The sequence continues at coordinate 2,750 of DAISZI010000247.1, read as the reverse complement.
AAGCTGATAGCTTGGTATTCTTGGATGGATTTTCCGAATGTCTTGCGTGTACTGGAATATCGGATAGATTCTTCCATGGCTCTTCTTGCAACTCCAACTGCACCCATGGCGACAGGAGGTCTTGTGTGATCAAAAGCGGCCATAGCTATTTTAAATCCATCTCCCTCTTGTCCTAGGCGGTATTTCTCAGGGACTTTGACTTCCTCAAAAGTGAGTCCGCGGGTGTCACTTGCTCGTTGACCCATATTCCATTCTTTTTTACCTACTAGGATTCCTGCAGTGTCGCTTGGAACGATGAACCCTGTAAGTCCTTTATGCTTGAGCGATGCATCGGTGACAGCAAGCACAAAAAACCAGTTAGCAAAACCTGCTCCTGTGATCCACATTTTGGATCCATGAAGGACATAGTCTGATCCTACTTTTTTGGCATGCGTTTGAATGCCTGCCACGTCAGAGCCTGCTTGGGGTTCGGTGACGCAATACGAGGCAAAGACGGGTTCTGAAGCAAGTCTTCCTATAAATTCTTTCTTTTGTTCTTCGTTTCCTGCAAGTAGTACCGGGGTGCTTGCCAGATGGTTCGCTTCTAGTGCTGTGGTGATCCCACTGCAGCCATAAGCGAGTTCTTCTGTGATCAGACACCCTTGCACAGCACTGAGACCTGGACCTCCATAGGCTTCAGGGATATGGGTATTCATAAATCCGAGTTTCCAAGCGCTTTTAGCAATTTCTAGAGGAAACGTACCTGTTTTGTCATGATGCGAAGCCTGTGGAATGATTTCTTCTCGGGTGAATTTTTTGACGAGTTCTTGAAGCTGCTTGTCATCTTCTGTGAATGAAAAATCCATAGTTCCCTTCCTTCTTCTCGAAATGAAACATGTTAAATTGATTTTTTCCAGTTTTTTTTAAGATTCATCCTTTTTGGGATAGCTTACTGGCTTGATCCGTTAGAGAAGCTTTCCTAGGTTTCTGAGGGCTCTGTTCTTGACGTTTTGAGGATTTTTCTCATAGTGAGTCATGTAGATGAGGGTAGCAATGTTTAACTATGCACGAGTCCTAGACTTTTTTTCACGTAAGATCGGTGGGGTACGACATGCACAAAACTGAATCTTGGACGCATTACTCTGCATTCTTTGAGAAAATCTGGATTATTGAGTAGCCAAAATCCAAAAAAAACAAGGAGGGATGCTATCAAATCTTTGGAAAGACCCAAAAGGATGGATCAATGATCTGGGTAGCATGATCTTGAGCTCAAGCCACGCAGGATCCTTTTGAAAAAAAGACATGATGAAGCTTAAAAACAAGTCTCCTGGTCTGGGACAACGAGCAAGGGTTACTGAATTTCATAGATTGAAAGTAATACGTAATTTTGTTACGCCTCATGAGGTAAAGTAGCCCTCGTCGGGGGGGCAACGATCCCGAAACAGGTTGACGATCTTTAGATGTGAAACTTTAAAAATTGATATTTCTAGCTTGAAAGGTCTTGTAGTAGGGAAAATATAAGACTTGACAGAAAAAACTTCGGTGAAGTAACTCAACTAACATGCCGTGTCTGAGGTTCTAAAATTTGGGTTAGTTCTTGGATAAGCTGAGGTCATTCAAAAGCGCGAAGTAGAAGAGATGCGCAAGCAAGTGTCTACAGGGACTCGTGGGGGGGGGTAGTGTGGGAAGCTTCTGATCACACTATAGACTCGACTTCACAGGGGTAGGAAAGGTAATTCATGAAAGCCATTTTACTCGCCGGAGGCACTGGAACAAGGCTCTTTCCTGTGACTAAGTCGATTTCTAAACAGCTTCTTCCTGTTTACGATAAACCGACTATTTATTATCCGCTGTCGGTGCTCATGCTTGCTGGAATTCGTGAAGTCTTGATCATCAGTACTCCGAGGGATCTTCCGATGATCGAAGGTTTATTGGGCGATGGAAGTGATTTGGGGATGTATTTCTCTTACGCTTCGCAGCCTCAACCAGAAGGCATTGCTCAAGCCTTTCTCATTGGTGAAAAGTTCATCCATGGTACAGCTTGTGCTCTTATTTTAGGGGATAATATTTTCTATGGTCAAGATATCCCCAAAAGAATCGAGTCTGCATCGCAAAAGAAGCAGGGTGCAACTGTGTTCGCTTACCACGTGCCTCATCCTGAGCACTTCGGGGTGGTCACATTCGATAAAAATCGAAAAGCAATTTCCATTGAAGAAAAACCAAAAAAGCCCAAATCAAATTGGGCTGTTACAGGACTGTACTTTTATGACAGTCGAGTCGTTGACTTTGCCAAGAAACTAAAGCCTTCACCCCGAGGAGAATTAGAGATTACCGACATCAATCAAATGTATCTACAAGAGGGAACCCTGAGTGTTGAGCTTTTCGGAAGAGGAGTGGCTTGGCTGGATACCGGAACTCACGAAGCGCTTCTGAGCTCTTCTCAGTTCGTTCAAACTTTGGAAGCCAGGCAGGGCCTGAAAATTGCGTGTTTAGAGGAAATTGCTTTTAACAAAGGCTATATCTCGAAATCTCAATTTGAAAAATTGGCAAAGTCCTATCCTCATGGAGCTTATCAGTCTTATTTGCTACAATTTCTCAAGATGGATGAATCTAGGACTTAAAGCGTTTCTAGGGCCGCAAGATTTCCGATAGGCAATGAAATCGATCACGCGATCGAAGGGGTCCGAAAGTTTCATAGATTTTAGCTCTGCTTCGATAGGTATGTACCCTCGACCTGCTGCTACTGAGGAACGCTTGTTATATTTTTTTCC
>DAISZI010000246.1:0-3020 GCA_036824885.1 Oligoflexia bacterium | reverse complement strand
GCGATTTTAGACCTGATGAAGGAATGTGAACCCGTCCAAGCAAGGCCTGTAGCATTCCTAGGAATAGACGAAAGAACTATTCAGCGATGGAAGCTATCAAAATTAAGGGAGGATTGCCGTAAGGGCCCCCTATCCCCAGGGGTTACGCATATGACTTGGGCAGGGGATCAGCAAACAAAATCTTCATCAGGTAGCTATTATCCATGGCAGCCATCTTTTGCTTTCTTCTGATGCTTTTTAAAGAAGGCCTTCTTACCCCCCATATTAAAGCAGCTTTCAGTTGATCGCCTAAAACATCCCCCATCGAGGTCTTCTTAGAACACTCACCTGCGTAACGATCGTAATTAGTGCGATCTTCCGTTCTACCCAGTTGCTTAATGAAAAGACCAATGCCTCGCTCCTTAGGCTCAATGGGTAAAATCTCTGCCCCAATCTTGTCTTCAAACTTCAAAACATCCAGTAGGACCTAATCTCAACACTACGATTGATGGGGGCTCAGGCAAGCCATGAACCCCAATCCATCATCCTAAAAGAAGGCCTCCTTAAAGAGGCCTTCTTACCCCCATATTAAAGCAGCTTTCAGTTGATCACCTAAGACATCCCCCATCGAAGTCTTCTTAGAACGCTCACCTATCTACCCAGTTGCTTAATGAAAAGACCAACGCGTCGCTCCTTAAGCTCAATGGGTAAAATCTCTGCCCCAATCTTGTCTTCAAACTTCAAAACATCCCAGTAGGATCTAATCTCAACACTACGATTGTTAGGGGCTCAGGCAAGCCATGAACCCCCAACCCATCATCCTAAAAGAAAGCCTCCTTAAGAGTCCTTCTTACCCCCATTCTTTAAAGCAGCTTTCAGTTGATCACCTAAAACATCCCCCATCGAGGTCTTCTTAGAGCGCTCACCTACGTAACGATCGTAATTAGCGCGATCTTCCGTTCTACCCAGTTGCTTAATGGAAAGACCAATGCGTCGCTCCTTAGGCTCAATGGATAAAATCTCTGCCCGAATCTTGTCTTCAGGCTTCAAAACATCCGAAGGCTTTTCAATGCGGTGATCCGCAATTTCGCTGACATAGATCAAACCCTCTATGCCTTCTTCAAGCTCAACGAAAGCCCCGAAGTCAGTAAGCTTCGTCACAATACCATCGACAGCCTGACCTTGGCGGTACCTGGATTTGATGTTTTCCCAAGGATCACGCTCTAATTGCTTGATACCCAAAGAAAACTTCTCAGAGAGCTTATCAATGCCTAAAACCACAGAACGCACATGATCCCCCTTTTTGAATTTTTCAGAAGGATGTGCGAACTTTTTCGTCCAAGCAACGTCACTTACGTGAATTAAACCATCAATACCCATACCAACATCAACGAAAACACCAAAATCGGTAATCGACTTGATATCCCCTTCCACAATAGTTCCAACAGGATACTTCAGTTCTAACATATCCCAAGGATTCTGAGTAAGCTGCTTCAAGCCCAAGCTAATACGCTTGGCTTTAGAATCCACCTCAAGTACCTTACACTCAAGGTCATCCCCCACTTTAACCATTTTAGAAGGATGCTTAATACGCTCAGTCCATGACATTTCAGAAACGTGGATCAAGCCCTCAATGCCATCTTCTAATTCGACAAAGGCACCGTAATCTTTCAGGCTTACCACCTGACCTTTGACCTTGACGCCCACAGGGAACTTATACTCCACATCATCCCATGGATTAGGAGCAACTTGCTTCAAACCCAAAGAAACACGCTCTTTATCACGATCATACTTGAGTATTTTGACCTTAATCTCATCTCCTACCGCAAAAATCTCACTAGGATGCTTGATCCTACCCCAGGACATATCGGTAATATGCAAGAGACCATCCATCCCACCGAGATCCACAAAAGCGCCGTACTCCGTGATATTCTTCACAGTCCCGGTGACAATAGCACCTTCTTGTAAATTCGCTAATGTCTCAGCACGTTGTAACTCACGCTCCTGAGCGACCACAGCACGACGAGAAAGCACGATATTCCCACGTTTTTTGTTAAATTTAATAATTTTAAATTTAAGCTTCTTACCCAAAAATTTATCTAAATTCTTAATGGGCTTCGTGTCAATCTGACTTCCTGGTAAAAAAGACTTCACCCCAATGTCAACAGCCAAACCGCCTTTGACCTTGGCAATGACTGTACCTTCTACCAACTGATCCTTTTCACAAGCCTGAGAGATCTCATCCCAAGCACGGATGATTTCCGCCTTATCTTTGGATAAGAGCATGAAACCATTTTCCATTTCCATGCGCTCTAAATAGACACTCACGACATCGCCCACTTCAACATGTGCGATCCCCTGAGGATCTTTAAACTCCTGAAGAGGGACTAAACCTTCCGATTTATAACCGATATCTACGGTAACATATTCAGAACCCATAGAAACCACGGTCCCATCTACTACCTCACCCTCTTTAATCTCCTGCTGTCGTTGTGAAGCCTCAAATAATTCCGCAAAACTCTCTTCTTGATCTGAATAAGTCTGCTCAGAGGATTCTTGATCACTTTGAAACTCAAATTCATCAGCCCAAGTTTGATTTTTAGAAAGATGTTTTTTGGAGGCCTCCGCTCCTGTCGATTGCTTACCTGCCATATACAACAAATTGGCCTTTCTTTTTCATACGATACTCACTTTCGAATTTGCAAAGGCAAGAAGCATTGCAACGCAAAGACTGACTTGCTCTTTTCCAGAACCGAAAAAACCACTCAAGCTCAACCAAATGTCTCACGTGAGAAAATAGAGATCTTCAATCATGGAACCTTAGGTATAGATTTGTCTACCTTCTTTGTCAAAGAAGAAAATCCTTAATCAAGTTCTCGATATCCAAAATGAACTTGATTTAACACTGCCACCAAAGAGCCCAAAGGGGTTTTTACCTCCAGACGAACAGGCATTTTCCGATCATCATCGGTGATCCATAAAAAATTCTCGGTTTTTTTCTTTCCAGGTTCAGATAAAGCAACTTGAGGCTGAAGCACTAA
>DAISZI010000245.1:0-3031 GCA_036824885.1 Oligoflexia bacterium | reverse complement strand
AAAATTTAACATTACCTTATCCATAAAATGGACTTTATATTTTTAATCAAAAAAATCAAATAAAAAAGCTTAATTTAAATAAAAAGATTTACTTTCTTAAGAATACTGACTCGAACAAGAGTCAGTGAAAAGATTTTCTTAGCATTCTGATGATTTCAGTGGGCAAAGCCTTTGAACTTTGTCTTTTTAAAAGAAGCGCAAGCACCTAAAAGCACTAGGTCCTCAATCGATCTTTTTACGGCTTCTCAAGAAGCCACTTTGCCAGGCGAGACTCAAGAAATTCCAACCCACTTTTTTCTCACTTCAATTTAATAGCAAGCAATTTTCAATTTGCGTTTTTCAACAGGCCTAAACGCTGCATTAAGTCACTAAAACCTAAGAGCATACAAAAACGCATGATGTAGATAGAAATCACGCATCCGAGGATCAGACGCAATTCAATCATCACAAGACCTGAATTTTACCTCTCCCAAGATCTCAGATCCCTCAAACAACACGAGTCAGCTTTCGCTAGGATCGACAGAAGCTCATCTTCAGTGCATCAAAAATAAATTCATCAAGAATATTTAATAACAAGAACTCTACTTTGACTGAGAAAGCTCGTTCTTTACTTGATTCTCATCTTTTTAGGGACAATGCACCCTAGACATCCTAACTTCTGCGTACCCACCAAGAATCGGGAATACAGAAGCATAGACTCTGAAAAGCTTCGGTCTTAAGATGGAAACGATGCTTACAAGGACCAACAAATCGAGTAGGCAAAAATACGCCCCTTCAAAATCTTAAAAGTTTAAAAACGCGCATTATTTCTTTTCAGTTAAGTACTCGATTTTCGCTTTCTTTCTCAAATCTTTCAGATAGCTTGCCAAAAGCTCTTGCCTCAAAAGCTCACGCGCATTCACTTTCACATCTTCAAAAGCAAAAGTCTTTCCCGAATTTTTTTCTACCACCTTGATCACATGAAATCCTAACGCTGTCTTCACGGGACCGACTACCTTACCTACAGAGGCCTTAAAAGCAGTTTTAGCAAAATCACGATCAAAAAAACTGCGAGGAAGCATTCCTAAGTCCCCTCCATTGCTTTTAGCCGAAGCATCCTGAGAAAATTTTTCCGCCAAGACTTTAAAATCAGAGCCAGGCTTTTTTAATTGATCTACAATATCAGAAGCTTGCGCTTCTGTTTTAAGTAAAATGTGCTGAATATGGATACGATCTGAGGTAAAATCTTCTCGGTGTTTATCGTAATACTTACGAATTTCCTGAAGAGTTAACCGGGGACCAATAGCCTCATCTAAAACAGTTTGACTTAACAACTGCTTACGGAATAAATCCATAGCCTCCTGAAAAGCAGGCTTCTCGTCTAAACCCTGCTTTTTTGCTTTTTCAACCAAAAGCTCTTCATTGATCAAATGATCAAGCACTCGCTCTTGCAAAGGCGCAATAGTTAAAAAAGACTCTTTCTGTGCATGATTATATCCGGGCGTCGCACGCTCTAACTGCTCATCTGTAATCGTAACTTCATTCACCCTTACCCTATCTTTTGCTTGCGCCTGCCAACCTAAAACCATGAGAATCAAAAAAAAAATCACAAAATCTCCCTTCTTCCTGATCATTACAAGTAAGTTTGAAAAAGCCTATTGTAGTATTCCTGCGTTTTTTGCAAATTCAAAGTATTTACAAAATTTAAAAACGTCATCCACACTGTGATCCCATTGAGATCCTGAAACTGAGGCGGTAAAAATAAGGGAAAATCTATCCAGCCATCCAAGTATTTCCGATAAAGTAGAGGGATATCATCCACCTTGGCTTTACCCACAAATAAAAAAGGAATCAATTGGGGACTTCCAGCACGAATAGCAGCACGTATAAAATTGTAATTTTCAATAAACCCTCTGCAGTACGAGATATCCTTGGTAAAAGGAGCACCACCTTCTAAGAGCCCTCCTCGAAAAATACGCTGCGCATTAGCAATACACTCCTCCTCAGAGTACCCTTCCGTGCGATAAAACTCAATGAGTTCTAGTAAATTCGCACCCTCCTCCACGCGCATGATTCCCAGAATCCTATCATTAATATGACGCGCACGACGAGGGTACGTTCGAAACGTAAAAATCTCCATTAAAACAGCAAGACCCTCTTGCGTTGCTGAACAGCGTGGAGGACCCTTCGATAACCACTTAGCCACTGTCTGCTGCAGACCATTCTGCGTTGTCCCTAAATGAACCCATCCCTCATGAACCTCTAAAATATCAATATCCCTTTTTGAAAAAAAGGATCCCCCTTTGATTTTTAGGGTATCTCCACCTGCCGCCGCATCTGCCAAAATGCCATCAGAAAGCTTTACATGTACGAGATTCCCTGAAAAATACACCCTCAAACGCTCATATAAAATGGACACAACAGTCTGAGCATCACAATTTTCAGGGTAGGAAGGGCCAAGAACTTTATCATCAATCCCACTGAGGGTAGAATACAAAATCTGACTCATCTCAAAAATGGTACTCCCATCTCCAAAGAAACGATCTTTAGGAGATCCATAAAGTTTTTTACTGTACTCCGAGAATTGCTGGGTACCTCGGGCAAGGAGTAATCGAACCACGTCCATGTACTGCTCTACGATCTCTCGTAAAAGACCCCCTAAAGGATCTGATCCCAAAATGGGCTCAATAGAGTCTAAAACCTCCTTGAGCTCCTCCATTTTCTTGCCAGGATGGAACCCAAGCTCTATTTTCTGATAGTCCTCAGAACCTAATTGGGGCATCTCTTTGAAACGACTCTTTTTGAGTTCAAGTTCAATACGAGGATCCCACTTAATCGCATCTAAAATTCGAATGGGTCTTTGTATTTCTACGATCTGCTGAGATAGTCTTTTGACTTTCTCTTTCATGGCCAAGTCAACCACTTTTTCGTTTGCCTCCCCTCGAACTCAAGCCCATTAAACTTCTCAAAGTTTAATGGGCGAGGACGCTTTTCACAACCCCCAAAGTCGCTTCTTTCTCAAAGACAATGACCCACCCCCAAAAAAAAAAGC
>DAISZI010000244.1:0-3039 GCA_036824885.1 Oligoflexia bacterium | reverse complement strand
GTTGAGGCAGTCCTACTGCAGGTTGATTTAAGTGCATGCTCTAGCTAAATTTTTAATTTTGAAATAAAAAGTGATGCATCAAAATTCATTACTTTCAAGTCGAGTGAAAAAAATTCTTTTTTTAGATAGGGATGGAGTCAATGACGATGATAAAATCTCCTTGAATTTTTTTCAAAAATAGCACCCTTGTCGTTAAATATCATCATCAGCTTTAGCTGCTTTGGAGTTCTTGTACGATTTGACCGCCGTTGAACCACAAAAAGGGCCTCCCGCGAGTAAGACAGTACCTATTACCATTTCTAAGGGAGATTGTTTGGAGCTATCCGTAGCATATTCGTACATTTGGTCAGCGAGAGTTATTGTTCCGTCCATAAATGTCAGACAATTACAAGCCTGAATGAGTGCTGGATTAGGGTTGATGCAAGCCCCGGCACAAGCCAGAAGAGCTGCCGAATCAATGCTTAATGCTGCAATTTCAAAAGCATTGTTATCATGAGCGGCAAGATAAGCATTGCAATTGGATTTGAGCAGCGAGTTAGGATCGGAGTCGCTTTTTCTGACATGATTGCAGACGCATTTGGCTTGATTATCGCTCAGCGTAGTTTCTGGATTTGCTAGATCGTACTGATTAAAATCTTTGGAAGAGGCACCACAGGCTTCAAGAGCAGCATCCAGTTTTACATCAGCATACAATGTGTTAGATAGAATAAGTAGGGTTAAAAAAAGTATTTTCATGTTTTATCTATCGGATTTTTTTTAAAAAGATCAATTTTTTATGGATGATAGATCCAATTGTAGCAATAGCCTTTCACGTATTGGTGCAGTGTGTTTGATTGACCAAAAAGGTCGTCATACCGTTTCAGTACTTCACAGCTTTTTTCTTTTTCTCCTATTAAGGCATAAGCATAGAAAAGATACCAAAGGTAAGTAAAGTGATGGGGATTATAACGCAAGAGCTCTTGGGTAATTGCAATGGTAGCATGGTAGTGTCGAGCGTTGTACTGGAGCTGGATTTTGCGTAGACAAAAATGCCAGTTGTCTGGAAAAAGAGCGCAAGCTATAGTGCAACTAGGATAATTTCTTTTTTGATGAAGAAGCTCCGCACTCAGAAAGATGCACGAAAAATAACCTAATGCCACTGTTGGGAAGATCAAATAAGCAGGAGGTAGATGCTGAGGTTTCCAAGGTTTTTGAGCTAAAGAGATTCCTAAAAAAACAGCTGTCATAAAAAAAGGATAGAGATTATCTAAAGGAAACTCAAAAAAACAGTTAACTAAGATAAAAGTAAAAAAAAGAAGACTTATCTTGATTTCTGCTATTTTTTTCTGATTCAGTAAGAATCTTATAAAAACAAAAGTTAACGTCATAAGAATCAGAAAAAAGAGAACACCACCTTCGACTGCAGCTTGTAAATAAGAATTGTGAGGCGTTTTAACGATAATTTTTTCAGATACTTCTTCATCTTTTAAAACTGAGTTATGGTAAGGAATATATTCAAATTCAAAGCGTCCAGGAGCAATCCCGAAAGGGTGCTCTTGAATCATGCGAAGCGTGTTGGCCCAGCGAGCAATACGAATATTGACGTTTTTTTTTTGACCTCTTGTATTTGTTCGCTACTGATTCCCCTGGCATTGAAATGTTTACTTTCCCAATAAAAAAAAGTGAACATCAAAAGATTGTAAGCAAAGTAAGTCGAAATTCGATATTTTTTTTTCAATAAAAATCCAATAAAAGACGTGATTGCTAACCCTACTAAAACACTACGACAAGCAAGTAGGTGGAGGTAATACATACTTAGCGCTAAAAAAATACCTAGAGCTAAGTATCCTTGAAGAGGGTACTTACGTCTTTGGATGTAGAAAATTTGCAAGATTAAAGAGATTCCTATAAATTCTGCTGTGATATTCTGAAAACCAAAAAAAGAAGAAGGAAAGCCGTTTTGAGTTAAGACAGGAATTTGGATGCCATACGTTTGTAAAAAACCATAGGTCATGACTATAGCTGTTGCTGCGTAAGTAATTAAAGTGAGCTTTAAAAGCATTTTTGGATCTTTTTTAGCGAGGCGATAAGCATTTAAAAATACGAGAAAAAAGGATAACCAATCTGCAGTAATTTTACTGTAATGAGCGTTCCAATGGTCTAAGATACTTCCGAAATAAAAGATCAGTAATCCTACCAAAAGATAAAAAATTTTTTGATTTTTGATCCAAAAAGGAAACCAAAGGTGTTTTTCTCTCAAAAGACAGATGCCCGAAAGGGTGCCTATACTATATAAAAGAAGAGTCTTTGGCGCATTGTACTGCTCGTGAAAGGTTTGCCAAAATGCGATAGGGAATAAAAAGCATCCCCAATAAATGGGTGAACCTAGCATCAAAACCACCTTTCTGAATCTTTTTTTACTACTGATTGTTCTCACTCAGCCTTCAGGCTTTTTATACCTGATATTTTGAATGTAGAAAGTAATTTTTAATTGATGGCATAAAAAATACACTACTTGGTACATGAGTTTGTCTTTTCTCAGTTGAGGCAAGGGCGATCAGAGTCTGACAAGTTGATGAAAAAAAACTCAGTTGAGGGTTTGCTTGATGAAGATCTGATCAGATGATTTTAAAAACTAAGCAAGTTCATCGTGTAAAAATCCAAGGTAGATAGTATTCGATAAAAATTTTTTAATCACAAAAAAAGTAAGCAAGAGCTAGACCATGTAAGATAGAATGTGATAAGAAAAATGAAAAAAAGAAGTGGCAGGGGACCTGCCAGGGGTCAAAAATAGAAGTTTCAATGTAAACATTTTGACAAGTCTCAGCAGGAGCCTGCTGTGGTTTATTTCGTTGACCCAAGTGTTCTTGTCGCTTGCAATGTTGCCTGTGTTTTCGAAGATGAGATAGTCTTAAAAGGCACTTATATGAGCTGATTGCATCACAGGAATCGAAGTCACTATTCTATCAGAGGTAGAAGTTCGATACTTTAGCCATGTTCAGGAAACGAAATAATAAATCAAAAAGATTTAGATCATTTTCTTGTTTCTTAACTCTTCCA
>DAISZI010000243.1:0-3044 GCA_036824885.1 Oligoflexia bacterium | reverse complement strand
GATGTAATATCGTACACAACGCGACTAACCCCCTTCACTTCATTACAAATGCGGGAAGCAACCCGTGTTAAAAAATTCCAATCAAAAGGATAAGTACCTGCAGTCATCCCATCTTCAGAACACACCGCTCGAAGCGCAATGACCGACGCATGGACACGACCATCTCCTTGAACTCCAACGCTTTGTACAGGCAAGAAAACAGCAAAAGCTTGCCAAATACGATCGTAAAGACCCTCTTGAATAATCATCTCTAAAAAAATTTCATCTGCTTTTCTTAGAATATCTAAGGCCTCGGGAGTCACTTCTTGAAGCACACGAACTGCAAGACCAGGCCCAGGAAAAGGATGCCTTCGTAAAAAGGCTTCAGGAACACCAAGCTTTTTGCCTAAACTTCTTACTTCATCTTTGAACAAATCCCTTAACGGCTCCACCAATTGAAACCGCATCTTCTTAGGCAATCCCCCTACATTATGATGAGATTTAATTAAAGCTGAATACTGATGCCCGGCACTAGATTCAATCACATCAGGATATAAAGTTCCTTGAACTAAAAAAGCAGGCATACACCCTAAATCCCGAGCAATCAAACCTGCAGCTTCTTCAAAACTTGCGATGAACTCTGCTCCAATGACCTTCCTTTTTTCCTCGGGATCCACCACAGAGCGAAGCTTCTGAGCATAGCGCTCCTGATGGTTTAAGCAAAGTACAGGCAACCCAAGGTACTGTTTAAAACACTCCATTACACGCTTTTGCTCTTCAAATCGCAACAATCCATGATCCACAAAAAAACAATGGAGTCTGTCGCCTACCGCTCGATGCACTAATAAGGCTGCAACAGCAGAATCCACGCCTCCCGAAAGAGCACAAATCAGATGCTCCTGGGAGCCCACCTTCTCTGAAATTAATTGAATCTGAGTTTCGATAACAAATTCCATATTCCAAGAAGGAGCAATACCTGCAATTTCTTGAAAAAAACGATTCAACAAATCATTTCCGTCCTGAGTGTGAGTCACCTCAGGATGAAATTGAAGGCCAAAAATACGTAAGCACTCATTTTCAACAGCTGCAATCACCCCTGTTTCACTACAAGCAGTCGTCTTAAATCCAGAACCTAAAACTTGCGTCTCATCTCCATGACTCATCCATACTTGAGAAGAACCTGCAACAGGAAATAAAGAAGAGGGCCCTTCAACAAGAAGAGGCATATTCCCGTACTCACGTACCCGAGACTCAGCCACCTTTCCTCCAAAATGCTGCATTAAAAGCTGCATACCATAGCAAATACCCAAAACAGCAAAACCCGCTTGAGCCTGATACTCCAAAAAACCCTCTGGCAACTTCGGTGCCTTGGGATCATAAACAGAAGCAGGCCCTCCCGAAAGAACCACAGCCTGAGGACGCAAAGAAGCCAAGGTCTCAAGAGAAACATTGGCAGGGAAAATCTTAGAAAAAATACCAAGCTCCCTTACTCGACGAGCAATAAGCTGAGTATACTGAGAACCATAATCTAAAATGACGACTGGAATTTGATTCATTTTTTAAACACGTAATTAGAGGTCTCTTTGACAAAACCTACATCATGAGGATGATTTTCAATCAAACCATTATTCGTAATTCTGATAAACTGCGCAGTCTGATAAAGAGTTTCTAAATCTTGAGCACCACAGAAACCCATCCCTGCTCGCAACCCTCCCAAAAGCTGATGAACAACAGAAACCATCTTACCCCGGTAAGGAACGCGACCTTCAATTCCCTGAGGAATAATTTTATCTACTTCTGATTCTTTTTGAAAATAACGATCTTTAGAGTTTTGCTTCTGACTCAAAGCCGTCAAACTCCCCATACCTCGATACGTTTTATAAGAAACCCCCTGGTCGACAATCATCTCTCCAGGAGCCTCATCCGTTCCAGCAAATAACGAACCAATCATGACCAAATTTGCACCTGCAGCAAGTGCTTTTGTTAAATCCCCACTGTACTGAATACCACCATCGGCAATCACGAACACTCCTCGAGAACGAGCAACTTGCGCAACCTCTGAAACGGCAAAAAGCTGGGGAACACCGACACCCGCAATAACACGCGTAGTGCAAATAGACCCCGGACCAATACCCACCTTAATCGCATCTGCTTTCGCTTCAATAAGAGCCAAAGCTCCTTCAGCTGTTGCTACATTTCCAGCAACTACTTCCACACTCGTGATTTTTTTAAGTTCTTTTAAAATAGCAAGGACCCCTTGAGAATGACCATGAGCACTGTCAATGAACAAAACATCAGCACCTGCCTGAATCAAAGCCTGAGCCCGCTGTAAGCCTTCCTCCCCTACTCCTATCGCTGCTCCCACCGGTAAGTCTTTCTTCTTCACTTTTTGAATCTCTAAAACCTGATCCTCAATCGAAAGATTCTTGTGGATCACCCCTAATCCCCCCACCTCCGCTAATGCGATAGCCATCTGACTCTCTGTAACCGTATCCATCGCTGCAGAAAGTAATGGAACTTTTAATCGAATACGAGACGTCAACTGCGTCTCAAGTGCCACCTGATCAGGCAAAACTTCAGAATACCTAGGCACCAACAAAACATCATCAAAAGTTAAAGCTTCTTCTTTTAAAATTCTCATGTTAATAATCCTCATCCGCAGAATTCTGCGCATACAAATGAACATCAATATGATGAGATCCCATTTTTTTAGGCCCTTGCATCACACCGTAATACTCAATACCATCGGCTACGTAATTTTGAGCACTCTCTGATAAAAAAGAAATCTCCTCATCGCTCAAAGAACGAACGATCCGAGCAGGTACTCCCATCACCAAACTTCGAGAAGGAATTTTCATACCCTTGGGAACTAAAGCACTTGCACCTACAATACATTCCTCAGCAATTTCTGCATGATCTAAAACAACAGCCCCTATGCCTACCAAAACACGATCACCTACCGTGCAACCATGCAAAGCCACTCGATGACCCACAGTCACCTCATCTCCAATAACAAGTGGAGCATTTTTACGATTCACATGCAACATCGCATGATCTTGAATATT
>DAISZI010000242.1:0-3049 GCA_036824885.1 Oligoflexia bacterium | reverse complement strand
GGAGCGTGAGCGGGGGATCACTATTTTAGCGAAGAATACTTCTGTTAAGGTAGGAGACGTAAAAATCAATATTGTGGATACTCCTGGTCATGCGGATTTTGGGGGAGAAGTCGAGCGTATTATGGGGATGGTGGACGGAGCGCTTTTGCTCATTGATGCTGCAGAGGGTCCCCTGCCTCAGACTCGGTTTGTTTTGCAAAAAGCCTTAGCTCAAGGACTGAAAGTGATTTTGGTTATTAATAAGGTGGATCGTCCTGATGCTCGTGTGAAAGAAGTGGTGAATCAGGCTTTTGATCTTTTCATTGATTTGGGGGCGACGGAAGAGCAGGCGCATTTTCCGATTGTCTATGCTTGTGCTCGATCGGGTTGGTGTACTTTAGATTTTGATGAAATTGAAGCGTATTTGCAAGGAAAGCAGGGAAGTCTTCAGCCTCTTTTTGATGAAATTTTAAGGGATATTCCTGGTCCCAGTGTTTTAGGAACAGAAGGTTTGCAGATGTCTGTGTTAAACCTTTCTTATTCGGAATACGTGGGTCGTCTTGCGATTGGGAAGGTTTTACGAGGTGGCATTAAAAAAAGTCAAAGAGTCACGCGTCGTGGGTTGGATGAATCAGGGAATCTTAAAAATGAGAGTTTCCAAGTGACTCAGCTTTACACTTACGATGGGTTAAAACAGGTTGAGTGTACCGATATCAAAGCGGGTGATATTGGGGTGGTTGCTGGCAGTGCTTTTGTAGAAATTGGAGATACTTTAGTGAGTTCAGATGAGCCTGCTTTACCTCGTGTGTTGGTAGAGAAGCCCACTTTGGGAATGATTTTTTCTGTGAATACTTCTCCTTTGTCTGGAAAAGAAGGGGAAGCTATTCAGTCGAGAAAACTGAGAGATCGTCTTTTAAAAGAAGTACGAAAAAATGTAGCCTTGAGGTTAGAAGACACGGATAGCAGTGATCAATTTCGTGTTTTGGGTCGAGGGGAGTTGCAGTTTGCTATTCTCATTGAGCAAATGAGGAGAGAAGGTTTTGAATTCATGGTGGGCAAGCCTACGGTTTTGTATCATAAAAATGAAGCAGGGGAGCGTCTTGAGCCCTTAGAGAGGGCTGTTTTGGATTTACCTGAAACAGCGGTAGGAAGTGTGACTCAGTTGTTTCAATCTAGGAAAGGAATTTTAACGAAGTATGAGCGTTCTTCCATTCAGGGAAATGATCGTGTCAGGTTGGAGTTTGATATTCCTACCAGAGGTCTTTTGGGAATTCGTTCTTGGTATTTAACGATTACCAAAGGTGATGGATTGATCAGTACGCTTTTTTTGGAATATGTTCCTCATAAAGGGGAGCTTGTGCATCGTTCTGGAGGAGCCTTAGTTTCTGATCGTTTGGGTGACACGGTGGAATATGGTCTTTTAGGGCTTGAAGATCGAGGGGTTCTTTTTTTGAGTCCGGGTTGTCCTGTTTACGAAGGAATGATCATCGGAGAGCACAATAAAGAAAATGATTTGAATGTGAATCCTTGTAAAGAAAAGAAGCTTACGAATATTCGTGCTGCTCATGCTGAAGTTTTAGTGACTTTAGCGAGTACTAAGAAACTTTCTTTAGAGCAGTGTATTGAATGGATTGATGAGGATGAGTGGATAGAGATCACACCTAAGTCCGTTCGATTGCGTAAAAAAGTCCTTTCTCAGAATTTAAGAAGTGTGAAACGCCAAGAGCGAATTTTGTAATCTGCCTCAAATTTGCTGTTTTTTGATGCTATTTCCAAAGATGCGTCTAAGAAGAGTTACTCCTGGGCATATTCACGATGTTTATGATGAGGTCTTAAAAAGAAATCGATGATGGCTGATGCCTTTGTTGGGTCTCAAGGACGCAAGCTTCAGGGGGATTAGTTCATCAAAGTTGATTTTAGTCGTTTTTTTGCAGGAGAATAGCCCAAAATCCATCTCCATGAGGAGATTGATGAGGTCCTAAGGTCCAGGTTTTTAAGATCTTCGCTGGTAAAGAAGCCGATTGGATGAGGTCAGCTCCTTCCTGGTTTAAGACGGAGCATACAGAATAAACAAGAAATCCTTGAGGTTTTACTTTTTTCCAGCCTTCCCATAAGGCTTCCTTTTGAATCTTGTTTAAGGAAGTGAGGTCTCCAGCGTTCTTGGACCAGCGAACATCCGGTTGTTTTCTGAGAGTTCCCACGGCAGAGCAGGGGGCGTCTACCCAAACGAGGTCTTGGGGCTGAAGTGTTTTTAAGTCGTTCCATTGGATGATTTGGATGGGAGCACGGGTTCGTAGGATAGTGTTTTCTAAAAGAGGGATTCTTTTTTTGGAAAAATCACTTGCACTCACTTGAAGTCCTTTCCACGCAAGGTGTACCGCTTTTCCTCCGGGAGAAGCACATAGATCGAGTACTTTTTGAATTTTTCCTAGTAAGAGCTCACAGACTTCATGAACAATGATTTGGCTTGAGATATCTTGAACGATGAATTCCCCCTCTTCAAATCCAGGTTTTTTGGTAATAGATCCTAAGCTTGGAAGCTTCCATGCATGAGGGAAGGGGCCCGGTAGTGCATTTCTATCATGGGGGTCTTTTTGAGTATGAATCCAAAAAGGAGGTCGGTGAAGGCTTGCTTCTGCGTAGTTGCAAGCTTGCTTTTGACCGAGATCTTCACAAAGTTGATTCCAAAGCCAAAGAGGGAGGCTTGCCCAGAGGGCTTGAAGTTTTTGGGGTTGTTTTTCTGGGAAGGGAAGGTTTTGGATATCTTCAGTTGCCACCTTCCGCAAGCAGGCATTGGCAAAACGACTTGCAGAAAGACCGCATTTTTTTTTCACTTCGTCTATAGTTTCAGAGACGACCCAGCCTGGATGTACGCGGTCTTGAAGGAGTATTTGGTAGCAAGCGATGAGAAGAATCTTTCTGAGCCATCCTGAAGGTTTTTTATGCAGGCAAGTGCTATCCAAGAGCATTTCCAAGCGCCCTTTCCAGCGCAAGGTTCCTGAAGTAACATCTTGAATCCAGCTCCAAGAGTCAGAAGCAGTGATTTTTCTGGCTTTCTCTAAAGCGATTT
>DAISZI010000241.1:0-3049 GCA_036824885.1 Oligoflexia bacterium | reverse complement strand
TTAAAAAAATATCTCTTGCAAATAAATTCCCAATAGAATACTTCATGAATCCATGAAAAATAAAAAAATACCCTTAAAGAAAAATACTCGTCTTATTCTGACTTTCAGAAAACAATTGATATTGTTGTTTTTTGTTGGTTTTCTTTTTTCGAATACCTCTTGGTCAATGATGCAAGAAACGAAAAAGCAAAAATTAGAAATACAAAACATGACTCATTATGAAGACGTTTGGAGAAAAATTATTAAATTTTTATCATCAAAAGATCTTCCAAAAGTATGGATGAGCATGATTAAATCACCTTCGATTTCGAATTTAGTGCGCAATAGCTACTCAAATCGATCACTATCTATCACCAACATGAATATTGGTAATGCGTTTTTCTCTGGTGCAAAACATGGTTGCCTCCAAAGAATTAAAAAATTAGATCTTTCCAATTCAAAATTTAGCACTACTGATTTGGCACTACTACCCGAATCTCTTGTCGAATTATCACTCGATCACATAAGGAAAGAGAACGATACTGATTTTATGTCTAAAATTATATATTCTTTTTATAGACTTAAAAATTTAGAAAAAGTAAGCCTTGCCAACAATGCGATTACTGATAGCGAGATCAGTGATCTTATTTTTTTTATAATAAAAAATAAAATCAAAATTAAAGATTTAAATCTAAGCGGTAATCATATTCGAGGCGATGGAGTATTGCAGATTACTCAAATGAATGGAATTAAAAAATTAAATCTCAGTCGCAATAACATAGAAATAGCCGGATTTATGCAACTTCAACAAATGAAAGAGATTACAGATTTAGATCTCAGCTACAATCATATAGGAGATAGTGAAGTAGATTTTATTTCTAAAATAAGTAGCGTAAAAAGATTAAATCTTAGCCATAACAGAATAACAGAAATAGGCGCAGAAAAAATTTCTGAAATGCCAGAAATTACGGAATTAAATCTCAGCAACAATCAAATCACGGACAATGGGTTAAGATTCCTTGCTCAGATGCAAGAGCTGACCCACTTGAATCTCAGCAACAATCAAATCACAAACGATAGCACGAATCTCATCTCTGAAATGAGAAATCGTGCGATCGAGATTCATTAGATAAAGGAGTCCGTCACAAACTCATCTCGGGTAAGAGGCCCCCAGGATAAGGGGGCCTACTTCCCACAGCACCGAACTTACGGATCTCGTATTCGGCTCTTCCCGTGAATTTAATCATTTCCCTATTGCAACGGTAATTTGTCCAACGACCGCATCTAACCTATTGAATGAACTAGTCTTTTGGATAGCTCTTCTTTCAACAGCTTGAGTGCGAGACAAAAACTAGCTTCTCATCTGACTGCTTGGGTATGGCTCGTCGTAAACTCTCTCGTGAAAAAGTCATACTTTCAGCTTATCTAACGAGAGTCTTCCTTCTAGTCTCAGATTGGTGTTTGAGTTTCGGTCTCCTCTCACATTCTATATCCTGAAATTTTGCCCTCAAATACGTCACCCTTTACTCATCGGCTCCTGGTTTTACGACTACTACGGTTTCATCGGAAAGCTCTTGCTCTTAGTTCCTCATCTCTGGGTCACTGAAAAATCATGCGTCGTAGTTACGATATCTCGGACACAACAGCTCTTCTCCGGGTAAGCACAGCAACTCAATCTCTGCCTACCCACCTCTACTCTGTGACGCAAAGGATTTTAGACCTTCATCATCACCACTCAACCCCAGAGTTGTTCACTTTCGTTTGGGCTTATGGGTCTTCCATCCTTTCAGGCTCGGAACTTGCGTTTCACGAGCTAGTTGAGCATATCAAGCGCATGAGAGAATACAACCTCGAGCATACGAAGTTGTCTGACTTGCAAGATCCTCAAAAAATAGCCAAAGCTTTAAATACTCACTTGACTTCAAGTTAGGACTCTTCTGCGTTAAAAGCGGATCTCCAAGAATCTTGTCCGATAGAATGAGCCATCTTTATTGAGGAAACACCAAGCCCCCCTATGAAAAAAATTTCAATGGATACCAAAACCAGGTAACCGTAATTTTTTATGTAAATTCCCTATTTTGTCATAAAAATACTTTATAGAGCGGAAGAACCGATAACCTTCCCAGGCGTTCCTTTTGCCCTCTTGATCATCCATTGCAGTATTACTTTTCTACCCTTCAGATGCAAAAAGAAAGTACCTCGAGCAAATATATTCAACTAAATGTAGTTAAAATCTAATTTAAGAAAATTGCATCATAACGATTAGATTTTTTTGAAAAATATATCTTGCAAATAAATCTTAAATAGAGTAGCAACTAGGTTCGTTAAAAAAAGTAAAAATACTTGCTTTATTCTAACATTCAAAAAAAATTAACATTATTACTATTCATTGATTGTCTTTTTTCCAATACTTCTTGCTCAGTGACGGACGCTGATCTAATGCAACTTTCTCAAATACAAGAAGTGAAGGACTTAGATCTCAGCAACACTCAAATCACAGACACTGGCGTGATCCACCTTTCTCAAGTGCAAAAATTGACATACCTGATTTAAGTGTTGCTGAGTCGTATCATCAAATCACGCGTACCCCTTAGGAAATTGTCCTTGCAAACGAAAAACACGCCAAGTAGAATTATGCGATATAAGATGTGTTTTTTAGAATGTCCGCGTTGCCTTAAAATTCAAAAACTTTGTGTGTGTGAGGGAGTCCAACCTCAGACAAGCCTGCTTCGGATCCTCATCTTGCAGCATCCGCAAGAAATGGACAAAGCCTTAGGCACCGCACGTCTTGCTCACTTGGCCCTTGCCTCTTCTAAAATTCAAGTAGGACTCTCCTGGCCAAACTTAAAGGCAGCTCTCCAAGAATCTGCCAATACCTCGGAATGGGCCGTTCTTTATTTGGGAAATACAAAATCCCCCCCTAGTGAAAAAATCTTTCAGTGGATACCTAAACCAGGAAAACAAGAACCTACCAAAATCGAGGGACTCGTTGTGCTTGACGGAACCTGGAGCCAAGCAAAAACCCTTTGGTGGAGAAACCCATGGCTACTGAAACTCCACCGAGCCATCC
>DAISZI010000240.1:0-3062 GCA_036824885.1 Oligoflexia bacterium | reverse complement strand
AAAAACCCTCTGAACACAGCACCTCTCCCCTCCCGCTTCCTTACGGTGCCCATCCTACCCAAGCTATTTCGACATTTTTTTCAGCAGGCTGAACTTTTTTCCTGAAACCAACGCGTTGCCTCAACCAATGCCTGCGACAAGCCTTCCGGACATTTCCCTACCCCTTGCGCAAGATCCGACCTTCCTCCTCCACGCCCCTCTATCGGATCCAAAAGTAATTTCAAAAGCTGCTGAGCTTGAAAACCCACAGGAACCCTCTTTCCTGAAGCAATGAGCAAAAAAACTTCTCCATCCCCACGAGCACCCAAGACCAAAATCACGTCAGAAACTCTTTGCTTCAGTGCGTCACTAAGCTTGCGAAGCTCAAGCACATCCTGCGCCTGACACTCGCTGACTAATACCTGAAATTTCCCCCTATTTTGAATTCTTTTCATTAACTCAGGAACTTGCAATAAAAGCTTTTCCAATCGCCACTGTTCTGAAACCTTCCGAAGCTCCCTCTCCGAAGCCTGGAATTTTTCAAACTTACCAAAAAGCTCCTCATTGCTTCCTGCCTTCCATTGCTCCTTCAACGCATTGAACTGAAAGCATTTTTCTCTCAAATACTCAAAAGCCATCTCAGAAGTGTAAGCCACAATACGACGTACCCCAGCTGCAACCGAATGCTCACTGACGATCTTAAAAAGATGAATCTGAGAGGTAGTATCCACATGGGTGCCCCCACAAAATTCACTTGAAAAATCCCCTACCTGGACCACACGCACCTGATCCCCATACTTCTCTTCAAAAAAAGCAATCGCCCCCAAACGCATCGCCTCCTCTTTGGCCATTTCCTGCTTAGCCACCGGCTCAGATGAAAAAATCTTCTTTTGAATCAAATCCTCCACCTCAATCCATTGCGCTTGCGTTAAAGGCTCTGGATGAGAAAAATCAAATCGCAAAAAATCAGGCGTCACTAAGGATCCCGCTTGCCGCAAATGCACACCCAAAACCTCACGAAGTGCCCAGTGCAAAAGATGTGTGGCTGTGTGATTACGTGCTGTCTTCTCCCTCAAAGCCCGATCCGTGCACTGAAAGTACGTACTTCCGACCCTGAGCACCCCTTCAAGGAGCTTCGCATGGATCAAAATACATCCACGAACTTTTTGCACATCCACCACTTCTGCTTCGAAACCCTCCCCAGAAATCCTTCCGCAATCGGCGACCTGTCCTCCCGATTCTGGATAAAAAGGTGTCTCAGCAAAAATGACCTGAACGATCGTAGATCCATCTGCCTCGACAGAACTAAGGCTTTTTTGCTCAGATAAAATCTGCAGGCACTCAGAACGCACCTGCCAAGCATCGTAACCTACAAAGATCGACGTTGCCCCAAAGACCCCATATCCATCCAAAATCTTTTGACCCGAACCTCGCCAATGCTTCTGAGAAGTTTTCTTCTGCCGATCCATGCATCGATCAAACCCTGACTCGTCAACACTCCAGCCTCTTTCTTGACAAATCATTCGCGTCAAGTCGAAAGGAAAGCCATAGGTGTCATAGAGCTGAAAAGCCACTTCTCCCGAAAGCACATCCCCTGCAATCGCAAGTTTTTCCTCTAAAAGCACAAGCCCCTTCACTAAGGTCTTGAGAAATTGCTCCTCTTCTAAAAAAACAGCATGCTCGATCACTGCCTGCTGTTTGCGAAGCTCAGGATAAATCCCCTCAAATTGGTCGCAAACCCAAGCGATCGTTTGATGCAAAAAAGGGCGCTCAAAACCCAGTTGTTTTCCGTAGCGAATCGCACGACGCATGACCCTACGAAGGACATAACCCCTACCTTCATGACTAGGAAAAACCCCATCACTGATCAAAAAACAGATCGCCCGCACATGATCCGCAACCACTCGCATGGCAAAAGGAGACTCAGCACTCAGGGGAGCAAGCTCAGAAAGCTTACGAAGAAAGGGCTGAAAAAGATCGGTATCATAATTAGTCGCTACACCCTGCAAAATAGCCGCAAGGCGCTCCAGTCCAGCTCCCGTATCTACAGAAGGACGGGGCAAAGCCATCAGCTCCCCCTCCGAAGAACGCTCGTACTGCATGAATACCAAATTCCAGAATTCTAAAAAACGATCACACGAGCAGCCCATAGCACAAGCACTCTTTTTACAACCGTACTGAGGCCCTCGATCGATAAAAATTTCACTACAAGGACCACACGGCCCCGTGTCTCCCATCGACCAAAAATTGTCCTTCTCCCCAAACCGATGGATGCGCTCACCAGGCACTTTTTCCTGCTCCTGCCAAATACGAGCAGCTTCTTCATCTTCATGAAAAACCGTCACATGAAGATCCTTCGGATCAAGCTTGAGCTCTTGCGTGACAAACTCCCACGCAAAATGAATCGCCTCTTTTTTGAAATAATCTCCAAACGAAAAGTTTCCAAGCATCTCAAAAAAAGTATGGTGCCGAGCTGTAAAACCGACATTTTCTAAATCATTATGCTTCCCGCCTGCTCGAATGCAGCGCTGAGACGAAACAGCACGCGTGTAAGGAAGACTTTTTTTCCCTAAAAAAACATCTTTGAAGGGAACCATACCCGCATTCGTAAAAAGCAAACTAGGATCATGCGAAGGCACTAACGAAGCGCTTTCCACAACAACATGACCCTGACGCTTAAAATACGCTAAAAAACGAGAACGAATCTCTGAAGAAAGCATCATGATCTCATGAAGAAACAGCCTTTTTTTCAGGCTGAGCCACCGCCAAGCCTACCACAGGTTCCACAGAAGACCCGATACCCGATTTTTTTAAAATCTGATCCCGCAACACGACAATATGCTGAGGATTCTGCTTCAAATAATTGCGAGCATTCTCTCTTCCTTGACCAATGCGCTCATCCTGGTACGCATACCAAGTTCCACTTTTTTCAATGAGCTGAAGCTCCACCGCCAAATCTAATAAATCCCCTTCTTTGGAAATACCTTCTCCGTACAAAATATCGAACTCTACCTCTTTGAAAGGCGGTGCCATCTTGTTTTTCACCACCTTCACCCGAGTACGATTTCCAATGACAGAATCCC
>DAISZI010000239.1:0-3083 GCA_036824885.1 Oligoflexia bacterium | reverse complement strand
GGCTGGTCGGGGGTTCGAATCCCTCCTCCTGAGCCATTTTTTTTTATTTTTCTCACAAAATTTTGATAGTTAGGCATCTCTAAGGCGGGGGTCCCTATGGCATGAGACTTGCTCCAAAGGGGAACGCCGTCAAGAGCGGGCTTACCTCTACTGATGGGGGATGTTTTATTCTGCGAAGGCTCGCACTCACTACGAGCCTGTGAAGCAAAACACTTGTGGCTATTGACTCTGGATATTTTCAAGAGGATCAAGTCGCACCTGAAATCTGGAGAACCAAAAGAGCCTTCTACTGCAAGAGGACGTGCTCAAACACGTTAGAGCCCTTGCTAAATCCCCTTTTGAGAAAGACCTCACGTAAAGGAACCGTTGAGAGCAATATTCAGTACACTCAGGGCACTGCGCTGAAAGGAAGAAAATTTGAAAGCATCCAATCGCAGAACAGCTGACGTGCTCACTGGGAGGAAAAATGAGCAGCACCGAAGAATCTATGGACGTAAAAAACAGGGGTTTAGGTATTTTACCCAGGACACGTGAAAAGTTGACGATACTAGGTGTGTGCAGGTGGAGTATGACTGCCAGCTAAACTCTCAAGGCTCGAATCTACAAACAGGAAAAGGCAAATTTAAGCGGGAAAACAAGCTTCAACCTAGGTACAACCCTTTTTAAAATACAGCTAAGAATCGAATCGAACAAATTGAGCCTAAGGCGTTGGAATAAGAAGTTTTTTCTCGCTATTGGAAGATCAGAATTCACGTGAAAACAGTCTACTAGCGATGAAGTGCTGAATATACGAGCAGTGGAATTGCCGATCATCTTCTGCCACTGGCTGGTTTTGACTCCCTCCTGCTGGACCCTTTTTAATCTTTTTTTGACTCAATCCTTTCACGGATACTGCAAATCACACTTAGACCCTTTCGAGCCGCTTTTGCGTGAGCCTCATCTCTCGTAAAAAGATCAGAAGTTTTTGTCAGTATCAGCTGGTAAGGGGAACCGACACGACGGGTCTCATGAGTTACAGGAATATCGAGTCCATCAATGATGGTATGAATATGCCTCCGACGCTCTTTAGAAAGAGGCCAAACGAAACTTTGTTCAGTAGGACTTTCTAAAAATTCTC
Organism: Oligoflexia bacterium; assembly: GCA_036824885.1. Classification (GTDB taxonomy): domain Bacteria; phylum Bdellovibrionota; class UBA1018; order UBA1018; family UBA1018; genus DAISZI01. Next base: position 1,966 of record DAISZI010000239.1, on the reverse strand, counting down.
GAAGCAAGTCACAATCTTCGCAAGAGTGAAGGACCTCCTCCTGAATAGACCAATCATCCTTCACTCGGGGAGAGGACTCCTTGACCAATCGATGATTCAACTGAGTTAAAAACTCTTGCCAAACAGTTTCATGAGAAAAATCGAGCTTCTTTAAAATCTCAATGAGTTCAATAGCAGGATATAATCGTGGGTATTTTAACATATGCTGGATCATCCGACGATGGATCTCTGCCGCTTCAGCAACCCTAGCAGCATCTAATAAATCTTCTGCCCTGCTAATTCTGGATTTGAGGCCATGCTTCAGCATGGAAGGAGACGAACCTACACTCGTTTTGTCATCACCTTGGAGCTGTAAAAGCTGATATGCTAGGATCCAAGAGCTGATATTTTCGGATTTTTGACGAAAGTCCTTGACCAAAGCAACCAAATCCTTAGTCCAAGGCTCCTCACTATAGCGTTCTCGTTGCTTTCCCCATTTCTCTAGCTGATTCAGACACCATTTTTCTCCATAAAGTTCCATTAAATTTAAGAAACCTAATGCGCTACGAGAGGACAAGGATCTGAGTCCTAAACTTCCCACCAATTGCGATGCAAGCTCCTCGCTTTGAACAAGAGCTGCCACCTCAAAGACCAGCTGAGCATCCAGGGTGCCCCCTCCTGGCCATTGAGGCAAAATTTGCTGCATCGCAGCTTGACCTTTTGCTAAATGCTTTTTCAAGAGCTTACTGATTTTCTTCAGAGCTTCATCGCTATCACTGACAAAGAGATTGAGAAACTGCACATCCTTCTTCCATAAAACCAGGGCTGCACGGTGGTACCAGCGATCCAAGGTATTGCCCCAGTTACCCATATAGCCTTCATAGCTGGATTCAAACGGCTTGAATTCATCTACAGCCTTGGTCCAGCAAGTCATCTCCTTGGGGACATCATGCTCTTTTCTTCGAAGAGAACGCCCATCGCGATCTATCCAATGGCGAAGTTCAATCGTATCATCGATCAACTCAGTCAAGGTATATTCAGAGGGCTCCCCTTCGACATCCTCTTCATCCTCATCGCCGTCCCACCCATAGTCATCCCAAGAACCATCCTCTTCTGCACTCCATGTCTCATGAATATCTGCTAACGCCAAATGAACTTGAAGCCCAAGACTGTCTGCGCAAGCGAGAAATTGAGCAGCTCTGTTACGATCAGCTCCGCGAAGCCCCTGCCAACTCAGGCTCTTTTGCGTGTACTCATGATCTAACAAATAAACAAGCCAGCGTGGATGTCCGACACCAGGAGTTTTATCCTTTTTCTCAAAATATGCCTTCACCTCATGCTCGAGTTTTTGGTTCTGAAGAGGAGGTATCACTTCCGCCGAGGGTTGAAAAATCAAGTTGTAGGTCAATGCCACTCGATAACCCTGCAGGACTTTTTCTACCTCATGATGGCAATCCGCATAAAAAGCGATCAGGGTTAATTTTTCAGTAATGTCAGGGGGGGCATGGAATATTTTTTTATCCCCATGCTGATCAATCACTAAATTACCCCCAGTGAATTCAGAAGGAAGCAAGACAACCAGGGTTGCAACCATACCATCAACCTTCTCACTATCCTGGTGGCCTTGAAAGAATTGACCCGGCATATAAATGACCATATTGTGAAGCTCTGCCGTCAATTTTCCATCTTCAGGCAATGCTAAATTTTTTTGAACTTTTTTTAGAATAGAGCCAAGCTTTTGATTCCAATCTTCGCCCGTCTTAATTCGATCTTGAGGAATTTACCAGACATCTCTCACCCTGCGATCAAGAAGCGTTTGAGTTCCCTTTCCATATTTTGCAGGCTCAGCCTCCACAATCAAAGACTTAGCTGTTCGAGCTGAAATAGGAAATGAAAGAGGTCCTAGAGGATCTACTTCTAAAGCAAGCTCCTCGTAAGAGGCTGTGAGCTTGGTGCAAAAAACATCCGACTGTGCAGTTTCTTTAAG
>DAISZI010000238.1:0-3093 GCA_036824885.1 Oligoflexia bacterium | reverse complement strand
AAAGATCAAGTATTGGCACTCTTTATTCTAATTCGGTTTTAAAAAATTTTCTAAAATTGTTAGGACCATTCGATGTTGTAAGGTTCTTGCAGACTAACAAGTCTTCGAACAAAGCTCTTGAGAAATTAATAAATTTTTTCTCGGATCAATTGTTATCTTTTTCCAATAAAGATATCTCTAGGAATGTTTTTTCTAGTATAAAAAATCGATGTTATTCTGAGATCAAAAAATTGAGTCTTATTCGTTCAAATTTTAGTCTGGAGGACTTGCGTGAGATTCCCGAAACTTTGGTCGAACTATCAATTCAAGATTTTAAACCCGGAAAAGTGCCTCAGTCAAATTTTTCTGAAAGACTCATTAATATTATTACACAAAAATTTAAAAACTTAGAAAAGTTAGACCTAAGCGATATTTCCCTGAACGATGAAGATATCAAGAAAATTGCTTCGATGTCTAAGCTTAAAGAGCTTCGTCTGAACAATTGTTTTCTTCACTCCGAGCATATTGAAGCACTTTCTCAAATGAAGAGCCTTGCTAAGTTAAAACTTCCAAACAATTTGATTGGCAATAAGGGGGCTGAAAAACTTTCTCAAATGAGAAATATTATTGAATTGAATCTTTCTAATAATGGTATCAGCAATAAGGGGGCTCGTGTACTTTTTGAAAACACTTATCTTACTGGATTAAATCTTTCTAAAAATAATATCGGTAATGGTAGCTTACTCGATATTTTTGAAATGAGTAAATCGCTTAAAGACTTGGATCTCTCTAACAATAAGATTGGCGATAGTGTAGCTTGTGCGCTTCTTAAGCATAGTTTTAATCGATTAGATCTTTCTTTTAATTTGATTAACTTCTCTAAAAATAATAATTCTAAAGAATCTAAAATTGTTGACATTAATTATTTAAATTTTTCTGGAAATGATATCGATGACGATGGAGCTTCCAATCTTTTTAAAATGGGGGTATCAATTGTCGACTTAAATGTATCTGCTAATAAAATTGGTCCGAGTGGAAAGACAGAACTTTTAAAGATAAAAGATCTTAAAAAGATTGATCTTTCTGAAAATCCTGTCTCTAAGAATAAAAAGCTTGTACTTGCTCGAAAGAATGAGACTCGTTGAGTGTTGTATTCATCTTTTTGTGATCTATTTCTATCAGATCTAAATAGCAAAGTAAAATAACTCTAAAAATACATTAAGCATATGATACTCGATCATCTGCTGTCTATTAGTAGTTGTTTTAATTTGCCTTTTTTTGTAAGCAGTATCTCATATTCCCAAAAAAGACTTCGTTCGAATGAGTAACTGGATGCCAAAACCTTGAGGAATGACTTTTTGTTTATCTTTTTTTAAGGCATGGACAATTTGATGCCAAGGATTTTCAAGAGATGACCATTCTTTCCATTGCTGAAACGCAACGGAAATGCCTTGGATGGGGATGAGGTGGCGGCTTTTTAAAAATTCAATGCGTTGCCTTAAAGAAGGGGGATTTGTTTTTGAGATAGAGGTAAAATCAGGAACTTGAAAGGTAATCACTTTTCCTCGTTGGATGAAGACGAGCAGACTCCAAGAAGTGTCATTTTCAGATAAATCTAAATAAATACCATAGTATTGGGGTAAAATTTTTAACCACCAAGAATTAAGAGCTTTGAGTAAAAAATGCTCAGGAATTCTGTCAATTCTGAAATGACGAAGTGAGCCTTTGTCAGAAGTGCTTATGATTGCTTCTGGATGGTTTGCAAGATAAGATTTTGCTTGTTCGCGCAAAAATAGCGCTTGATCGTAAAAATGAGACTGTGAAAGACTCATCTCTAACCAATGATCTACTTTCTCTCTTGGATAAATGATGAAATTTCTTTGTGGAAATGCATCTAAAAGCTCGTCGTAAGTACTTCCTATCCAGTCAGATAAATCTTCGGTATCTGAGAATAAAGCAATGATAGTACGTTTTTCAGCGACGATATAAAGAGGCTCAAGCACGTCAGAAGTACTCTGAGAATATGTTAAAAAAACAGTTCGAAACGTTTTCCAATGAAAATTTAATTCCATGGTTCACTCCATTCTGTTTCTAAAGAATTTAAACCTGGAAGTTCTGATTCTGCGGCTTCTAATACATTGTTTTTGGTTTCTTGAGAAATGAAAGTTGCTAAACGATTTTCACGTAAAGTGATAAAATCAATGCCATCAAAAAAAGCACAATGAATGCCTCGTGCATTGATTTTTAAAGAGAATTTTTTGGCACGAGCAGAACTAGACTTGTTCAAGTTTTTCCATGAATCTGCTAATTCAGTCATTTGAACAGAGGTTGAAAATATAAGATCTGTAGTGATGTCTTTTTGGGTGGGATTGAGAATAAAAACAATCAGGCGTTTCATTCCTGATAAAGCTTCTGTTTGAGAGCTTTTTTCTTCAAAAAAAACAAGAGAAAGACGACTATCACTGATGCGACAATAACTTTCTATTTCAGATATAGATAAAACAGAGTGGATGAAATTTTGCCAAGCTAAGTTATTTTTTTTATCAGAAAAATTGTATAGAATAACTTTTCCATCTCCTAAACTGCAAAGTTGATAGGGAACTCCCATATCGACTTCTATGTTTTTGCTTTTTAATAAAAAAGAAAGTTCTTTTTCTGCATTTTTAGAGTAAAGATTGCTTTTAGGTAAAACAAGCACGCGACCTACAGCGGCCCAAGCAAGCATTTTTTTTAAAAGCTCATAATTGATGATTACCTCAGGATCAACAATAAGCAGCTGTGCATTTTTATTTTTAAATAAAAGATCCTTGGAGCTTATCATGCCAATTTTTGGAAATCCTAAACGAAATAATGCATGCCATAAGGGTCCATGAGCAGACCAAAGATGTGCGCTGAAATAAACGATATCATAATTCAATTGAAATTCTTCGTTTTTTAACGCGGAGGCAAGCATTTCAAAACGTGATCGAAAATTCTCAGATAGAGAAAACCAATCAGATGGATCTAAAATGAGTCCTCCGTGCCTTGCTCCAAAAAGCAAGAGAGATTTCAAGATCAAAAATTCTTTTTCTAAATTGCTGAATTCAGAAAAGCTTCCCATGCCACTCCATTGGA
>DAISZI010000237.1:0-3098 GCA_036824885.1 Oligoflexia bacterium | reverse complement strand
CATCCTCGAAGAGTTTTTTCCATAATTGTCGTATCCACGGAAGTATCCAAGGATAGCTCTCTAATCTCAAGCAACCGATTTCTTGCAAGCAAGCTTCATGCGCCTGAGCCACTTGCTCGCAGGTCTTTTTGCCCCCTAAAAAATACCCAAGCTTGGTTAAAACAGCATAGACTTCAGGAATTTTTCGATAGGAACTTAACCCCTGCCGAATCCCCGCCGCATAAATACGAGAGACCGCCTCAGACGCATCAGGCAAGCTCTGAATCCAACTAACCACCCTATCCATTTCGTAACGAGATCCGACCACTTCAAGTGGCAAAAACGCCCATTTCAAGACCTCTTCCATACGAACCTGAGTAGGATCCCTCGGATCAAAAACAACAACGCCCCCCCGTTGCAATGCCCTCATCAAGCTTCTTCTGACCGAAGGTACATCGGGAATCAAAATGGCGTACCTTTGATCTTCCTGTCCCTCTACCGCAAGCCTCTGCGCGAGCTGCTCAGCTGCTTCATCAAGTGTATGCCACCTCTTCCAGACAAAAGATGCCTGAGTGACCCGAGGCTTCATTCTGCAGATAGCGACCTTTTGAGAAAGCTCATCCCAAAATGCCTGCTCTAAACTTTCTGGGTACGTATTGCTGAGAATCCAGATGCTTTCAGGTAGAGAAAAACTCACCTGGGAAATCAACGAAGTAGCTTTTTGAATGAGAAGAGGAAGATCGACCCAACCTGAAGCTTCTAACCAGGCTAAATATCCCTGACTGAAAAGCAAGAACTCCTCATGCATGACATTAAACCCTAAGCTTGCTTGTAAGCGCTCGTGATACACTTGCATTTCTTGTGTATGGGCAAAGGCCATACGACCTGCTTGAAGGGCCTGATCAAGCTGAGTCAAAAAGCCTCTTTGCCTTTTGAGCACGTGGATCTGCTTGAACTCAGACATGATCCTCGGCTCTGCCAGAAGCTTTCGTAAAATTTCGTACCTTTGGTAAGGAGAAAGCAAGGCATCGGAAGAGATTCCAGCAATCTTTAAACAAAGCTCTGGCAGGCTGGTAATGGCATCTCCGATAAATCCTTGCCCTTTTGCTAAAACAGCCGCTTTGATTTCTTCACGAACGTAACCTGATCCGACACTGATCCAAAGTTGAGGTTGAAGACCTGAGGCTTCATGAAGCCTTTGAAAAAGATCATCCCAAGTACCTTGATCAGAAACTTCTTCTAAAAAAGAACTCTTCATTCGGAATCTTGCAATGGAAGGCGCGAATAAATAGGACTTGGGGTTTGAGGATAAAAGACCTCAGTACCCCACTTTAAATGCACTAAAAACCCAGAAGCTCGATTCTCAGAAATGCCCAATTGGTCAAAAACTCGAGAAGTGCTCTCAGGCATCAAAGGTATCCATGCGTAAGCAAGCCAACGTATTCCTTCTAACAAAGCAAAAAGCACTTCATGAAGCTCCTCACGACGTGCTTGATCCCGAGCAAGAGCCCAAGGCTTAGTGCGATCAATGTATAAGTTTAACAAGCGGGTGCCCTCTAAACACCGAGTGGCATAAGCCTGGGGGTCTATGGCATTTAAAGCTTCTTCTAAGTGCTGAGGAAGCTTTTCCATAGCCTTTTGGATAGATTCTGAATGGGCATTGCCCTCAGGCTTTTGAAAACCTTTTTGACCACTTCCTTCAAAGTACTTAAGGGTCATACTCAAAGATCGATTGACCAAATTTCCCCAATCATGAGCAAGATCGGCATTATTTTTGAGCATCAAGCCCTTCCACGAAAAGTTTCCATCTTGAGCAAAAGAGTTCTCTGCCAATAAGTAGTAGCGAAAGGGATCCACTCCGACTAAATCCATCACCTCATCAGGAGAGACGACATTGCCAGAGCTTTTAGACATACGCTCACCCTTAATCGTCAAAAAACCATGAGCAAAGACTTTCTTAGGTAAGGGCAGATCTAACGCCATCAACATGGCAAGCCAATAAACACAATGGAATCGAGCAATATCCTTTCCGATGATATGCACTCTCACAGGCCAACAACTCAGAAACTCAGGATGCGCAGGATCCTTGAGATGAAGAGCTAAGCCCGCAGCCGTCAGATAATTGATTAAAGCATCAAACCAGACATAGATGACATGCTGAGGATCAAAAGGAAGAGGAATACCCCAGGTAGTACCAGATCTTGAAATAGAAAAATCTTTTAAACCCGATTCAATAAAATGCAAGATCTCTGATTGCCTGAAATCAGGCTCCAAAAAATTCGAATGTTCACGAAAAAACTGTAAAAGCTTCTCTTGGTACTTAGAAAGCCTAAAGAAATAATTTTCCTCAGAAATCCAGGCAGGAGCTTTTTGATGGGAAGGACAAAGCCCCTGAACTAAATCTTTCTCCGTATAAAAAGCTTCGCAACCTTCACAATAAGCCCCTTCGTAACGAGATAAATAGACATCACCGCTTTGAAAGGCCCTTTCTACGAGAGTTTTGACGACGAAACGATGATCTTCATCGGAAGTACGAATGAAGCGATCGTAAGCAATGCCCATGCGCTTTAAGACTTTTTGAATCTCAGAAGCCATCTGATCACAATAAACTTCAGGTGCAAGCCCTAAAGATTCAGCAGTACGCTGCACTTTGACAGAATGCTCATCCATCCCAGTAACAAGTAAAGTAGATTTACCTAAGGCCTGAAGTCCACGCACCAGCCAATCAGCGCCCAAGCATTCCCACGCCCACCCTACATGAATGCGGGCGTTAGGATAAACAATAGCAGTCGTAACATACTCATGTGTCTGTTTCATGTCATGAAAATACTTTCAAGCCTGCTTCAATGCAAGACGATAAAATAATATGCTCCCCAAAACCTTCTTCTTGAAACAATTAGAACTATTTCAAAAAAAATACTTTGAAATCGAACAAGAACTACGAGAAATTGAAGTACAGATAGCTTCTTTTGGGAAAAGATCAGATACTCAAAGCTCCGATTTTCTAAGGATTCAAAAAAAAATGAAATTTCTCATGGAAAAACAAAAGATCATCCTAGATGAAATTCAAACAGTGAACTTCTTCTTAAAAAAAAAACCACTTCCCTCCTAGGATCAGG
>DAISZI010000017.1:0-13450 GCA_036824885.1 Oligoflexia bacterium | reverse complement strand
GAAGCGTACTGAGGAAGTGCACGTGCATGCGCAATAAAAAGAGCTCTATGGTCACAGGAATCCAAGGCATGAGGAAGCATGTCTATTTCAGGGGAGCATTGACTTCCATCCCAACCAAGAGCTCCTTCTGCTCCCAAGGATTCTTGTGATTGCCAACGCAAGCTATCAATCACTGCTCCATCAGTCGTCAGACCTCGCGCACGAAGGATCCAGCCTAACTCAGAAGAACCTATCACACTAACTCCAAATCGCTGATGGCAACCGCCTCCCACTTGCGCTAAAAATGCTCTTTCCATTTGAACGAAATGAGCCGTTTGAGGATCATGCAAGCAGCGAAGCTTCTCTTGCATCCAGGTATTTTTTTTAAGGCATTCTACAGCTAATGCCCCTTGTGACGGAGCAGCAGGGCACTCAGAAAAGGGAAGCACCATAAATCGAACCCCTTGAAGCAATGGACTCAAGGCTTTTTGCCCCTCGGCATCCTGCCAAAGACGAATCAGCCCTGCAAAAGCAAGCACGACCCCATCTAAATGACGCTCTGAAGGAGCATGCAACCGCTCTAATCTTGTCGTGACATTGCCACGAATTTCTTCCCAAGCAATGGGTAATGTTTTATGGAAACGAGGTAAGGCCTTTTCTAGAAAGGAAGGTGTGTTTTCAAGCCTTCTGGGAGAAGAGGTTCCCATTTTTAAGACCTGATGAGCGCGAAGACTATCCCCAATCTTAGGGCCAAAAACCACAATATCTCGAGGATTTTCCCGAGCAGGAACGCAAGCAAGGACAAAATCTTCAGGTCGATCAAGGCTCAAATCCTTCATCGAGTGCACTGTCATATCAACCCGCTGAGATCGTAATGCCTCATCCACTTCTGCAACGAAAAACTCCTTACCTTCCATCTTCTGCAAGGAAGTGAGAATCTGATCACCTAGGGTCTCAATGCCACAAAGCTTGACTTGGATATCCGCATGGTGCCTCTCAAGATGCTTAGCAACCCACAAACTTTGTGCCCATGCTAAACGAGACTTGCGCGTTCCTAATTTGATCGTTTTCATGTAAATACCTCTGCTTAGCTTGCTCCTGGCAAGCATGCTCCGCCTGTTGAATATGCAAACGACGCGATTGCTGGATGCATCTTTTAAACTCAAAAAGATCATCCAGACAAAAACAATGAGACCACGATGTCCATGAAGAAGGCTGCTTCTTGCTCGCTCCTAAATGGATGACCTTCAATTCACGCAATTGCTTAAGCCATGCTACTTTAGGCGCATCCCGCTCATCATCCACAGGAGTGCACACAATAGCGGTTTTCGCTCGGGCCCACCCTTGCCTCTCATCTTCCAAACGATCAACTAAAGACCTGTCTTTGAATTGACGCTCCAATTGCAACAATCGCTCAGGACTGCGATTCCATAATAAAAGTCGATATTCTGACAAAAAAGGAGCAATAGACTGCGCCATCTGCCCTGCCCCTAGGATAAAAATGGGATCAGGATTCATCAAGTTCTGTTTAATCCATTTTCTCACCAAACTTGCGTAAGAATGTCCACCCACATTCTGAAGAAACTGAGACCGAATTTTTTTGGTATCCTCAAACAAAGCCTGCATCCAAGGTGCAAGATCAAAATACAATAAGCGAACTGAAAGTTTCTGAGCACCACGGGATTGCTGCTCAAAGAGCCTCCAAGCTGCTTTTAGTTGACCAAAAATATCAGTTTCTCCTAAGATTTCACTTTCAAGTCCTGCCGCTACCCTTAAAAAAAAACAGTATGCTTCTTGACCTCGGTAAATTTCAAAATCCCGTTCTACCAACAATGGCATGCATTGAGTCGTTGTCACCCAAAGCGACCTCTGGCAGGTATCTATTTCAAAACAAGCATCTAACCGAGAGCGAAGCCGTTGCCACAAAACGGGATCGCTTTCTTTTTTTTTGCTTTGATGAATAATGACCAATGAATCTTGAAACACCTGCTGACTCTAAAGGAAAAAAGCCCAAGATTTGTCACAGGTCTGTCATTGCTTAACCTCAGTTCTCACGCCTTGGCGCGATGGGTGACACAATGATGACCACACAAAGCTGCACGAGTACTCCCCTAGCTGAATCAGGCCCCTTCCGAATACCTGAAATCCCCAAGAGGCTCCCTCAGATCACCATTCTTGATGCCACACGTTCAAAGATCAAAGCACGCATAGCTCAACCATTGTTTGGCTACGGGCTTGTGTACACCATGACCGTTGTTCGATCACCCTCTTCTCTGATGAATTTGGCACTCCAGGTACCTTCGAAGACTTCCTGACCTTCTACAAAAGCACGGTATAAATTCAATCTTTCTTTCGCCCCCTTTACGAGTGATTTTCCATGACGATCCTCTTGCGGTAGCAATTGCATCGAGCATGAACTACAAAAATAGGACATAAAGAGTTGACAGAGATCTTGGCAGTGTGTAGTGTGCGGAAACGACTTTTTTAAACAGAGGTGATGATGCGCTTGTTTTTTAGAAATATTTTTTTGATAGTATTCTTTGTTGCAATTTTTACTGCTGATGGATTTTCTGCCCTAAGAGTATTTCCAGATGCCATCAGAAGCAAGGCGATGTTTCTCAGCATCGTTTTAGAGAACGCAGTTTCTGGCTCTAAGATTTTTAAAGATTTTACGAATGCGAATCATATAGAAAATATTTCGTTGAGATATCTATTTTTTCCTGCAGAACTCTTAAAAAGAAAATATAATACAGAACAAGGATTTAGTTCTAATTTTGTGGATGACGCCTCTCAAGGTTTTCCTAGCGAAAAAGATTCCTTACGTTTATTGGAAATCATTTATGAAGATTATCGCACCGATATGGATAAACTATCCGAGCACTTTTTTCCTAAAATCATTGAATTCGTTCCTAATAATGCAGCCTGTTTTCGATATCTATCTGCGTTTGACGCAAGAGATCATGTGCCAATCAATGTCCCTGGATTATATTGTATTTCTGCTGTCTATAAAAATTCTCATCATGCTGATCCTGAATTGTTGCAATCTCTTTTAGAAAATTCGTTGAAATTTAAAGCTCAAAAAAAACACCTATTCTGTGGTGACAAGGAAAGGCTAATAGATAAGATTTTTCAGGAAGGGCTTATTAAGTCTTCTTTGTTTAATAATTTTATTTTAGGAAACGCTATAGAAAACATCTCTTTTTCTTTTAATTTTCAGTCAGTAGAAGACTTAACTGATACTTTAAGAGATACGAAAATAAAGAAGGAAGTGATCGAAAACCTCGTCAATGATCCAGAAAGCACTATCCATCATGAGTTTTTTGCGAAAGAAGCCTGTAGCTTATTTAAGCCTTACAGAACTTCTTTTATCGACTTACTTCGTCAAACGAGGCATTCCAAAATGAAAAATAGGCCTCTTAATATAAAAATAGACGGTCTGGTAGAAGTGTTAATTGATACCGAACATTTAAGAGAGATATTGAATGATGATCAAGGCATAGAAAAAGGTGTCTATTTTATTTCTGCGGCACTTCTCATTGATCCTAACGAGAATCCCTCAAACCTCTATGTTCCTAATTATCAAGAACCTCTCATGCAAGAGTTTCCAGGCAATAAAAATGAATTAATCAAAACCATTAACTCTTCAGGTATTTCTCGATCAAGTATTTTTCAAATGTTTACTGAAAGAAATACATTAGAAAATATTGCATTTACATTTGTGTTTATCTCTAAAAATACATTAGAAAATATTTTTCCTTGCGGAGCAAAAAACTGTGCTTGTGAACAAGAAGAATGTCCTTCTATTGATGATTTTGTTTTGGGAAATTTTACGCAATCAAATAGACGATTTCTCAGAAAAGAATTAAATTTCGTCTATTCCGCTGATTTGGAAGTATCGAAAAATTCACGTTATAGCAATACAAAGAAATCCCCTTTCATAGCTGAGTTATTAAATAAAAATCCTGATACAACAAGAATGTTGACCTGTGGCTGCAAGGACCTAGAAAGTGAGCAAGGCATTTATCTTGTGAATGCTTTTTTTGTGGGTGACCAAGGTTTTTATCCGAAACTTGAGAAGCAGAATTGGGGGCCTCCTCATGTAAGTCTTACAGACAGACTTTTTCCTGCAATCGACAGGAGAGCTCAAGAAGCATCGTCGAGTGAAGAGAGTTTAGAGACCAAAGAATCCGAAGGCTAGATCAGAAAATCGCTTTTTTGAAGAATAAGCAAGAGTCCTGACCTTTTCTTAAGATTGCCTGTTGCACATGATTTTGGATCCCTTAAAAAGCGATCCAAATCAATGCGTCATTTTGTCACACCCCATCCTACCAGATTACCCAGTTGATTGGACAACTCTCCTGAAAGATACCAAAAACTTCATTCTAATGAGCCTATGGCAAGCCTGTCTCAAGAACTGACAGTGTCCAAGTTTTACTGAAAAAATCATAAGTTTACTATAGTTACAGCTCGCAAAAGCTTCCTCAAAACCTCATTCAGAAATTGAGCGATTTTATTCCTGTGTCTACTTTGACACAAGCGTCAGCCATTTTTTATATCTTACTTTATCCTCGCGCTTTTTAGCTTGACTCAATTTTATGCTAAAGTTTTTTATTAAAAAATACGAAAGGTACTTATGGTTTTCTATCAACATAAAAGAAGACTGCTTCACATAGCTCTATGTTTTGCTTTGATTTTAGAAACGCAAGCCTCAGGCATGTCGTTTTTTTCTTCCTCATCGAAAAATCGTCCTTACATGGAAGCTTCGAAAGTGCAAGAATGGGAACTTTATTGGAGTGCTATCAAATCTTCCAATATTTTAAAAAAGCACTTTATTCCATGGGAAAATCCAGTAAATCTAACGGAAATGGAATATCGGAAATTTTTAGAAAATTCAACAAATCTCACACAATTCAAACAAAAAGGAGATAATCTCCTAAAAAAGATCACTCAAAACAAAAATCCCAAAACAGAAATCAAACTCATTTCTACATTTATGGATTTTTTAGAACCTATTTATAAAAATGATACAGCATTTGCAGAGTACAAAGAAAGCTTGTCCTCCTATTTAATAAATGATGGAAGCTTCGATAATATCACCCAAAAACATAAAGCATGGATGAAAAAATTCCATAAATCATGCAATAAGAGGGTTCAAGAGTTAAGCGAATATGCAGTTTCGAATAATTATCCATCCTCTCAGGCTAACTTTCAAAAAAACTTAAATCTTTTCATTCAAAGAGAAGTTTTATCGAATGGATTTAACAAAGATGAACTCGACCAAATCACTAATAGTAACTACAAGAAGCAGGCTAAAAGGATAGCAAAAAATTTAAACAATCCACTAGATAACTCAGAAAATTGTAGGATAGGAAACACTCCATCCCTAGAAAATACTAGGGATATTCAAGAATTACTTATAAATAGAGAAAATCGCGCAAAACCCTTACCCAAAGGAGCAACCCGAGCAAACATTATGCCTCCGCCTGAAGAAAGACTCGAATCTTCATTGAAAGTAGCAGAAAATTCACCAAAACCCGCACAAATCTCTCTCTGGTCCTCATTATTCGGCCAGCCTAAGAATGAAACCCCCATCGAGAACTTTATGGAATCTCCAGCTTCTCTTGCTTGCCAAGTCATTCAAACCAAACTCAAGGAACTCGATGTTCTAAAAAATTCACGAAATAACAATAAAACAAAGAAAAAAGAAAAAATCTACGAAGAACTCGTAAAACAAGTAATTGATAGACTGCAAGAAGAAGACTTCCCATCACAACCAAGCGCCCAGCGCACTGGTAAAAAACATGTTAGCTTTGCTAGCACAACACAGCGTGAATCTCCAGCAAGCCGCAATACAACTCTAGCGCCTCACAGACCGCAGACGACAACTAAGACTATAAATAAGATGAAATACGTAACTCAGGGCGTAAGTCAGGAGGATAAGGAAACAGCTGAGGAGAAGAGATGGCTCACTCCAGGATCTGCAGTCATCGGAGGTTCAGGCTCTCTTAATAATGGACCCAATAGCATACAAGCCATCGTTCATGCTGCGCCAGGAAGCATGGAAGGAGCAAAAACCATTGAGCCCACCTTAAAAAGCGTCTTAGAATCTGTAAAAAATTCCGTAAAGCTTGCGATTGAAGAGGGACACAAAAGAATCGCCATTCCCCTCGTAGGAGGAGGTATTTTTCTTGACAGAATCAACGCCAAAAGATCCCCTCAGAAAAAGATTACAATAGAAGAACTTGCTAAAGAAATTATAAAAGTAGCAGCTTTCTACGGGGATAAAATCCAACTAGTCTTTATGGACTATGCTTCAAGCAAGCACTTTCAGAACGCACACAAGCAATTAAAAACTCAATTAAGAACTGGAATAATAACTAAAAACGGTGGTATCACTGACTTTGAAAAGCACCAATGCACCGCCATTGTCAATGCAGCTAATGTAGAACTGATCTTTGGAGGCGGAATCTCGGGCAATATCAAAGATGCAATCAATGCCGCTGCCAACAAAGCCGAAAAACCTATCAATGCCGACCAAGTCCAAAAAGAAACCCAAGAGGTCCTCCAGAAGCATTACAGCACCAAGAAACCTTGATCACGTCTGCTCCTACCCAAACATACTGAAAACACTTAAATTTTGAGATTCTTCATCCAAGACACTTCAGACTTGGATTCCATCAAAAAAATGATTTTTTTAAAAAAGTTTTTTTGATTTTGCAAAAATGGTATATTTTCAGCATAGTAGCATGGCATGATTTTTCATGATTTTCAAAAAGAAGCATTGTCTGCATTAGAAAAGCCAGACTCTCATATCCTCTGTATCGCGCCTACAGGATCCGGAAAGAGTTTAATTTACGAGCAAGCTGCCTGCAATCCTCACCGAAGAACGCTACTCGTCACACCTTTAGTGGCACTAGCTCGTCAGCAGTACCAAAAACTTAAGTCCATGGGTATCCCGGTCCATTTAGGTGCGGGAGGTAATGCTCAGGGCCCTCCGGTAGGCCATGGAGCCTGGATTGTCAGTCCTGAGCTTTTGAAATTCCCGTCACGTCGCCATGCATTAAACGCATGGAAACCCAATTTTTTAGTAGTAGATGAATGCCATTGCCTTTGGGAATGGGGAGAGCAGTTTCGTCCTGCCTTCCAAATGATTCCTGGTCTCATTCGTGAGTCTGAGATTTCACAAAGTCTTTGGTTAACGGCAACCTTACCTCAAGAAGCACGATTGCAGCTTCGAAGTCTCATTAAAAAACCTTTAATCGAATTAGGCACGTTTGAGCTTCCCTCAAGCCTTTCACTATGGGTACAAAAGGTTCCTTGGCAGGATCGACTGGAGCAAACGGTACATTGGGTAGAATCCTTTCAGGAGCCAGGAATGATCTTCGTTCCAACACGCGAAGCCACTCAAAGAGTAGCGCGTTTAGTGGCAAGCCTTGGAAAATCTGTCATAGCGTACCACGGAGGGCTTTCTCAAGAAGAAAGAAAGAATCTCGAAGCACATGTGACTTCTTCTTCGGTAGTCGTTGCTACTTCAGCCTTTGGCATGGGCATGGATTACTCCCATCTAACCTACGTCGTGCTATGGCAAATGCCCCTTTCCTTATTATCGTTAGTTCAGATTGCAGGAAGGGTAGGAAGAAGCTCTGCACAGGGAAAGGCCCTGGTTTTTTGGGACGAAGAGGATTTTCGACTCATGCAGTGGAGCATTGTCTCTGAAAAAAGAAAGCAAGAAGTATCCGATTTAGTCGAATTTGTTGGTTTTGCAGGCTGTCGTCGCTGGTTTCTTAAGAGGTACTTTGGTGATCCCTCTCCTCAGAAGTGCCAGGAATTTCAATCGCCCTGTGATGCTTGTTGGCAGGGGTAGAAGGCAAGAGCAAGAAAATAAAACCTTCTGAAAAAGCAAGTAAAATCTGAATGATTGCATAAAGACTATAAAGCTCAGCTCCGCTTTGATCTTGAAAAAAGCTCAAAAGATAAAAAAATGCAATATTCCCCGTACCCACTCCTGCAGGAGCCACGGGAATGGAGGTCACTAAAAGTCCCATGCTAATCACCATATACAAAGAAGCAAGGGTAATAGAAGATTGCCCCAAAGATTGCCTCAACAGGAAAAAACTCAATCCCCCTAAAAGATGGAGGAAGACAGAAAGACCAAGGGCCTGCCAAAGGATTTTAGGATACCCATGGTAGTGTCGAATACTCTGGTAAGTTTCAGAGATAACTGAAGTCAGGGGCAATTTCTTTCGTAGAAGTTCAAGCCATTTGAAAACAGGGTCTCTCGAAGGAGCAATCCCCAAAAGACAAGCATAAAAAAAACAAGCAGCAATCATACTCGTCACGAGAAAGACGTGAAGCGCAGGGACCAAGCTTCCTTGCCATACAAAAGCACCGAACGATAAAAAGATCAAACCAGAAAGTCCTGAGATACGATCTAACAAAATACTTCCGAGTACTTTTCGATAACTTCCTGGCAACTGGCGATTGATATGAAAAACTTTTACAATGTCCCCTGTCACCGCGCCAGGAAGAATAGTATTAAAAAAATTACCTAAGAAACTTAAGCGAAGCGCCACTTTCCAGACTAAGTGAATACCATGCGCTTGCAAAAGGCATTGCCATCGAAAAATCGCGATAAAATGCCCGATCAAAATCAACAGTGCTGCAGGCATGAAAAGCTTCCAGTGCTTACAGGCTTCTAAAATCGCTTCAAAAGAGAGTTTTCCCGTTTGAACCAAGTAAAATAAAACACCTACTACGAAAAAAGTTTGAATAACCTGCTGTATTTTCTTTTTCTTAGCCAAGGCATTCACCCCACATTGCGCACCAAAAGATAAAAATATTTCGAATTAGCAAAAAAGAACAATCTTCCTACCTAGTTAAAATGGAGAGCTTAAAAGGATGACAAAAACCTAGGATACAGACCATCTACTATCTCGCAGTGATAAGAAAGAGCTACCATGAAGTGTCATGCATCGCAAGTGAAACCTGAATTTTTAGGACAACGCTCTTCTGGCAGCAGTTATAGAAAGACTTCTATTTTTCAAGAAAAAGACACAAAGCATCGGCTTGCGCTTAGCGCGCTATAATTCTCCATCTCTTAAAAGACAAGCCTTTGCAGAGGTTACAGAAGCCTTTACAAGCAAGAGCGTTCTGCTGTTCTTGGTTAATTTTTGGATGCCATTCATGAGTAGGGGTTGTGCTTTTTTTCAGAAAGTTGATACAACTTCTTGAAGTCTGCATGGAGAATAGAAAAACCAAAATGAACCGAATCTATCGGAAGCAAAACCTGAACTTGATCACTTCAAAGACCCAAAACATGGTTTTAAATCTCATAGTGGAGATCTTAGAAGCATCTTCAAGCTTTTTATGAAAAATACGTAGAAGCACTCAGTCATGAAGCAATCGCTTTATCAAGAGGCTATTTGCTATCAGTGAATCACACCTGAAGTATCACTTTACCTTGATGCAGAAAGCTCGTTACAATTGCGTGAAACAATATCGAGTTTGGGTGCATTTCAAGAAAAAAACTGGAAAGTCCTCTTAAACCCGTTAATTTTTTTATCCGAACAAATGAGTTTCTTTTGAATAATTGATGAATTTACAGAAAATCACCTTCGAAAATCGAAGAAAAGAAAGAAACCTTCCATGCGTATTCCAGGAAATTTCAAAATATTCAATTTATTATTTTTTCGCAATATTTGATTTTATCTGTTTGTGAATAGCTTTATTTTACACAAAAGATTATTCTTATGCTCGAAACACCATCAGAAAGGAGAGTCAAATTGCGTGAGAATTTATCTAACAACTTCAATTGATGATGATTTTTGAGGCTTAAATCAAGTTTTTCAAAGAAAATTCGACAGATGTATTATCAATGAAACCCTATTTGAAAAAATAGTATAAATTGTAAAAATTTAATTTTTTATTTTTATATCTTGGATGCGCGCCTAAATATGGAAAGCGTTTCTAAAAATCTGAGCACCCCAAAGAAAAGAGGGTTCAGCCTCCCCCAAGCAGAGATGCTGAAACTTCGCCAAAATCGCCTGCGCTTGAACACATGTTTTTTCTGGATGAAACTGAATGCCATAAACAGGAAGCTCTTTCCATTGAATGGCTTCTAAACCACAATGACGAGAATAAGCAAGCACTTGGGTATCCGAAGGCAATTCAGAGACTTCTTCGAAATGATGAGAAAAAGAAACGAATGTCTCTGGAACCCCCTCAAATAAGCGGCACGGCTTAGTCGTAATAGAAGTCCAGCCAATCTGAGGAAGAGACGAAAACTTCACAGAACCACCTAAAATAGAAGCTAAAAGCTGATGGCCGAAGCAAATGCCTAAATAGGGTATCGATCTTGCTAAAACCTCTCGAATAAACTCCTTCAACTGAAAAATCCAAGCTAAACCTGCTTCAGGCGAAGCCCTGGAACCTGAGACCACAATTTGATCAAAATGCTCAATAGCCGGAAGATCACCGTGAGGAGCACGTCTCGTAACTAAAGTACTTCTTCCACCAAAAGCCTCAGCCACGAGACGCCTGAGATCGTGACAACCGAAGGAACTGGGATCAAGCGTACAATCAATAATTAAAGTACGATGATTCATGGGTCTTTCGAAAGACGTATTTTAGATTCGAGTAAAAAAGCATACCGTAGAAAAACACAATAAGACGAATTGATAGCAATCACCCATCCTGCAAGTCCATCCAAAAATCCCATTTTGTAGAAATACACTTCTAAAAATTTACCCCAAGGCTTGAACAACAGCTTGAAAATACTTGGCTTTTTTTGTTGATGCTTCAAGTCTTGAGCGGCTAATTGAGCAAATTGAAGATTCTTGAAGACATGGTACTGGATACTATCAAAACTAAAATGCTCAAGGGGCTCTTGAAGCTCAATGACGGGTCCATCCACTTGAAGGCATTCGTGCAATTCAGGCTCAGTCCAAGTCGCAAATTGACGGCGAGCTAACCTCACAATACGGTTAGGATACCATCCTCCATGCTGAATCCATCGCCCCAAATAAAAAGTTTTTCGGGGAAAAGAAAAGCCTCTTGCTTCAGGATGCGCTTGTATCGCTTGTAAGATTTCATGTTTTAACGAAGCAGGAACCCTTTCATCTGCATCGATATTTAAAACCCAATCATTTTTTGCTAATGATTGCGCGAAGTTTTTTTGCTTTCCATAACCTAGCCAGGACTGATCAATCACACGCGCTTGAAATTGCCGGGCAATAGCCACGGTACCATCGGTACTTCCTGAATCTATCACGAGAATCTCGTCAGCCCACTGAACACTTTCAATGGCCTGACCAATTTTTTTTTCCTCATTTTTAGCAATGATCGTGACCGTAATCATATCAGGACTTTAATTTGTAACTTCGGTATTCAAAGAAACGATGGCCCGTCAAATCTTCAACGAAATCCAACAATCTCTTTCTGCGATTTTTCCAAGAAAGAGCTTTCCAAGGAACGCAATTTTTAGCATCGAAATTCCACGACCAAGATTGCGACTGAATTCTTGCTTGCATGGTTTGAGGGTGCGTTCCTTGAAATGCTTTCAATCCCCATAAATTCTTATACTGGTAATCAGTTCCTGTATGTGGTGTTCGCGTTTGCACTTTTTCAGAAGCGGGATTTCCATGATAAAGCTGGTCTGCAAAATAAACTTTTTCCCGCATGGCATGAGGCTCTCGAACCCACCCATAATGAAAAATACGCGCATTGGCACGAATCACATTCAGCTTTTGCCCTCCCCTCCTCCTAAAACTTTGAGCATCCTGAACACTTTGAGCTTGGGAACTTCGACGAATAGCACGCACCTCCCTGCGATAGACCCTTCTCGTATGCTGCACAATATGGTAAGAGCCATAAAAATGGAGGTAGTCAAAAAGAAGTCCATCGATCAAGGGATTTTGATCTGCCTTTTGAAGGGCTTCCCGTATCAAGGCATAATCCTCTTCGTGAATCACCTCATCTGACTGAAGGTACAAGCACCAATCTCCTGTCGTCCGAGCCAAAGCTAAATTCGTCTGATCGGCTAAGATCTTACCACCTTTTTTTTCTTCAGGATCGTCTAAAGGCCAGAAGCTTTCAAAAACCACGACCTTAGGTTGAGATAGCTCCTTCGCCCATTGTTGAACTTTTTCTAAAGTATCATCCTCACCTCGACCCACATTAATGACTAATTCATCCACTAACGGGATCAAGGACTCCAAAGATTCCAGGTAGGGATAATCAAAAAGTGATCCATTACGAATAATGCAGAAACCTGAGACCTTCATCCCGCTTTGATTGCCACAACTGCCTATCCTTGTCAACAGGACTTCTACCTCACTTGCTCAACCATTGGAAAGAGAATTGAAATCCATAATTTTCTATGATTTCCATTGCTTTTTCTTTGAACTCACGGAAGAAAAGGCATCAGGACACATACAAGGCATGCAGCAATTTTGCGACATTATCAAGCGTCGGATTCCCGTCTGGAGAAAGCATTCTAAAAAGCGTTCTCTTGGGGATGTGAGTCCGCCTAGAAAACTCATTTTTATTAATCGACCCAAGATGCGCAGCTAAAATGTCTTTGAAAGATTCTGAATCCCCATCTTTCAGAGTCTGCATGAGAGCAGAAAAAATCATCCGAGGGTTCTTAAAATGCTTCTTCGCAGAATAAAGCTCTCGACGAACCCCCTTTTTAGGCTTTATTCCTCGTAAGGAAAAGCCACGCTTGTTTGATATCTTTTTTCTGGGCATTTTTCATTCCTCCTACGAACATCACTGCTACATTCCAAATCATCGACTCTCATCCTACAATACACTCGCAATCCACAAGACAATTCAATCACTCAAGATTTTTTGAAAACTCGTGCATCTCATAAATTCACTCGTTTGATAGATCCTCAGAAGTCAGCAATGCCATATACGATACCAAATTGTCAAGCCTTTAAAATCGCCACAAGCATGCAATCAAAATTCCCTTCATCTTAGGTAGCACCTCTTAATCTCACCCATGAATATACTCCAGCAATGACTGAAAATAGGAATAAAAAAGATCCTAAAAGGCCTTTCAGGAGTATATACTCCTCTATGAATTTTTTTTTTGTATATCAGCTTTCTTCTACTCTACTTGGACTATTGCCATGCCTCAGGATGCCGAAGTGGAACATACTGCTTTAAATCAATATAAAGTTTTCACGTTTTTTAAAGCCAGCTTGACTGATGAGCATTTAGAGGATATTTTTCGAAAATACGATCCGAGAAAGATAAAAATATTACAAATTTCAGATTCAAAAATAACTCCACAACTATTGAGCCAACTTCCTATAGTGCTCAACGAATTACCCCTGAACTCGGTGACCGATCTTCAGGGTAACGACCTTGCTATCGACCTTTTTTTCAAAAATTTCGTATTTCAAAACTTAGAACCCGCATTCCTCACCAAAATATAAAAATATTTCAAATTAGCAAAAAAGTAGTA
>DAISZI010000236.1:0-3110 GCA_036824885.1 Oligoflexia bacterium | reverse complement strand
ACCTAGTCGTCATAAAACAGAGGAGAGGAACCAACAAAGGTAGATATGGAATGGACCAGGAAGCTGATTTGTCATCTTACGCTCGTTTTTCATTCATGCTCACTAGCGGGTCACGGGTCATACTCTATTTTGCATTTTGGGGTTAGACGGAATCGAACCGCCGACAAACTCGGTGTAAACGAGATACTCTACCAGCTGAGCTATAACCCCATTTAGTTTATAATTTTTCTTTAGTATAGGAGGGTTCGACAGAACTGTCTAGTCTTCCCCAACAAAGCTGAGCGGAGTCAGCTTTGTGGATTTATATCTCACATGGATGACTTGTGCCATTATGAATCAGCAAAGCTGATTCATAGCTTTGCTGATTCATCATCATAAAATTAGTTGTTAAAAACGATAATTTGCAAAAGCTTTATTTGCTTCTGCCATTCGATGTGTTTCTTCACGTTTGCGAATTGCATTTCCAGTTTTATTGGAAGCATCCATCAGTTCATTTGCTAATTTTGTTGGCATATCACGACCAGGACGTTGTCGTGCTGCTTGAACGATCCAACGTAATGCAAGTGAAGTTCCTCTTTCTGGATTTACCTCTAAAGGGACTTGATAATTTGACCCACCAACTCGACGTGATTTTACTTCAACAACTGGGGTCACTTGAAGAACAGCTTGTTGGAAAATTTTTAATGCTTGCAACGATTCAAAACGTTTTGATGCTGAATGACCTTCGAGTTGATCTGAAGGACGAGGAGCTTGAGGCAGAGCAGTTTCAGCACTTTCAGATCGTCCAGTTTGGCGGTCTTTGTTTGTTGATGTTGATTGTTCCACAATTTCAAGTGCTTCATAAAAAATACGGCGGGCAAGATTTTTTTTTCCATCTTGAAGAATTCGACTCAGCATCATACTAACTAAGCGACTTCTATACATAGGATCTGGGGAGATAGGACGTTTACGGGCAGTTGTTCTACGAGACATAGTGATTATTTTGAATCAGTTTAAGGAGCGACAACGCTCTCGGCAACGCTCATTTATTTTGTTGATGCTGTCTTTTTCTTTGCTCCGTATTTTGAACGCGAATTCGTACGATCTTTCACTCCAGATGCATCAAGAGTTCCGCGGATAATATGATAACGAACACCTGGAAGGTCACGTACCCGACCGCCTCGAACAAGGACAACCGAGTGTTCTTGAAGATTATGGCCAATACCTGGAATATATGCAGTAATTTCAAATCCAGAAGTTAATCGAACACGAGCAACTTTTCGAAGAGCAGAATTTGGTTTTTTGGGTGTTGTTGTATACACACGTGTGCAAACACCACGGCGTTGAGGACACGAAACAAGTGCAGGTGCTTTGGTCTTTTTTTCTCTTTGTGTTCGTTCAAAACGAACTAATTGTTGAATTGTTGGCATAAAAAGGTGTTCATTCAAAACGAACGAATTGATTCGCAAAATATGGACGAGCAGGTCAGATGCGTCGAGTATCACTTTCTGATTTTCGACTAAAATACGCTTAAAGTACAGTATAAAGGTTGCGCTTATTTTTTCAAATATATCATTTATATACAAAACTCAATAAAGTATTAAAAAAATAAAGATTCGATAGATTCATATGAATGATTGCGGCTCCATAAGAGAGGGGTTTCCATCAATTACCAGCCCAGCTGAATACGTTGCTTCATAAATGAATGAACGTCTATTTAATTTGTGCCCTCCTCCAGTCTCTTCATCTGATCGGTCATCTTACCTGATGCCTGATTTGCTTAGATCAAATTGAAAAGCATTGATTTATTTCAATATTTTTTTTAAAATAATTAAAAGAGACCATGAATCTACTCATCAGTACACGCCGTATGAGAAATCAGAGATGAGGAGAGATAAATGAGGAGTCACGAATCAGCAATCAAAAGATCAGAATCACGAATGAGAGAGAAGCTTGATCAGGGAACCTGATCTTCTGATTCTTTATGCCTGATCTTCCAAACAAAATAATATATCGTATGAATTTTTTTGAATTAGATGTTTCATATTTTCGATCAAACGAAAGTTTTTTTGTTGGTCTTTTTCATGGAACTCTTTTCAGTTTACCTTTTTCGATTTCAAGTCTTGTTCTAAAAAATAGGTTTGAGCAATTTAAATCATTAAGATTTTCTCTTCTTTTTGGTATTTTTGGGTTCCTCCTTAGCTATTTAGTATTTTTTAGTTTCATGTGTTATTGCCCCCGCCCCCTTCTTCAATTTTGGATGAATTTTGAACCTGGTTTTATGCTTCTCGGAGTCTTTCTTCTTGCAAAAGGAAACAACTATCGACGCTTCAGTGTAGAACCTGGGTCCCTTCAGAGCAATTCTCTTGGCAGCAGTTCCACTGGAGAGAGTACACAAATGAGACTAGTTGTCACAGTGCTTCAGCTTCTTTTGACACAAGTTGTTTTTCTTTTTCTAAATCCTGTTTTTCCTGCAATGTTTTCAAAAATTCTTGTGAGTCAAGATATTCTTGAACATGCTGTAAGCACTTATTTCATTGGATTTTTTTGTACAGGCTTTTGTTTTCTTCTAGCTCATACGCTTTTAGGTTCACAATTCTTGCAAACTTTTCTTCGATTCTGGAGTATTCTCCGAAATAACCTTCGGCTTGGAGGAGACTTTCTCTATACTCGATTGAGTGGACAAAGTAGCTCAATGAGCTCTCGTCTAGACAAAACTGATTTACAGACAAAAGAATCTATTCTGGATCTTGGGACGTCTCATGTCGCTGCGCAAATTTCTTCATTTTGTCTTATGGGTTTGTTCATCCACGGAATGCTTCAATATTCATGGCGTATTTTTATCCAATATCCGCTCGAATTTTTTAGTCCTCAAAGCGTACTTACTGTCCCACGACTAAACACGAAAACTAAAAATATCTCGGCTGATCTTTCTACAAATGATGACTCGGGAAATTTTCCTTCAAGTCTCGTGGGACCTCAAATGGAATCAGTTCAGAACTCATCTTTTCTTATTCGTGAATTTCCTAGTTTTGATTCATGTATTCGTCATCGGGAAAAAAATTTACCGGTCGAACGTCATCTTCCGATCGAGCGTATGAATGCACGTCGTACTTTAAGCGGTCGCTTAC
>DAISZI010000235.1:0-3121 GCA_036824885.1 Oligoflexia bacterium | reverse complement strand
TAACAGGGTGCAATCTTGATTTTTTGACACGATTGTGCAAACCGACCTGAATTAGTGTCTTCTTGTGTTCAGGTTTTCGGCATTAAATATATCAGAATAGTTGTATTCTCTTCTTGGGCAGGTTTGAATCGTTTCTCTCGCATCAACTCATAGGCATGATTTCTGATGCCTTAATTGATGGCATGATCATTCAATTCTAAAGATTTTTTTAGGAGAAAATTTATATTTTTAACAAAATTCTTGAGAAAAAAGTGAAATATTGAAAAAACTAACCTTATTTTTCCAATAAATATCTTATGGTTTTGATGAAGAGCGATTTTTCTTGAGTTTGTTTTTAGATTTTCTTTTTGATTTGAAATTTTCAATCATCTTCTCAAAAGATTGAGTTTCTTCTCTAAAACTCTCAATCGCACAATCAAGTTCCCATTTGAGATTTTTTTCTAAAAGTTGCACTTCATGCGCATCTTTAGTATCAAATTTCCATCCAGGATGTTTTTTAGCTTCTCGAATAGATTTTCTAATAAATCGAATTTTTTTTTGAATATTTTTTACAATTCCACGAAGCAGTGAAAGGCTCTTTACTTTCTTATAATTGACTACACCATTGACTTCTGACGAATTGTCGATTTGGGAAGCAAAAATTTCTAGCTCTTCGACAGTTCCGCCGTCATAAACATTTTGCAATTGATACCAGAGCTCCTTTTCATGGATCGTAAGAGAACCATTCAAATCAGGATGAAGTTTTTTTGAAAGTGTTCGGTAAATTTCTTTTTTGCGAACTTCTTCTCGGGTTTCTAAGGGGACTTCATCCATAAGAGGAGGTTGATAGGCAGTATTTTGGTTGGTGTCCGCGCAGCAATCGTCTTCATGGCAGTGCTCTTCGTCTATCATTCTACGGAAAAAAGATTCAAAGAGAGAAGCCATTTCTTCAAATTCTGAAAAAAGATTCTCTTTATCTATATCCTCATGCTTGCCTTGAGCTCGCTGCATATCAGCGTAAACTTCTGCTTCAGAGCGGCCAGTAGCGAAGGCATTCATTTTCACATTTTCGATGATTTCTTCTAAATCGATTTTTTTAGATTGAAGTGCTCTTATTTCGTCAAGCTTAGGTTGAAATTTCTTAAAAAACCAAGCTTCGAAAGCAGGCCGAGAAACAGATTCAAAATGCTCCCAATCATGAGAAACACGATCCAATTGTACGGTCACTTTTTTGCACTGTTTTCGCTCTTGCTCAAGCAAAGGTTGCTCATCGATCCAGATGAGAGTGGTGTTTGTACTTGGGGCTTTTATATTAAAAACTCTCTTTTTCCTTGGAGCCATCGGTCACCGATTATATCATACTTTTTTAGAAGTAATCAACTTTAAACTTATCAATCAAGAGCATCCGGACCTCCGCCACGAGCAATCTTCTCTGTTTGAAGAGGGAGCTGTCTAGCAAGAGCTTTAGATCTTTTTTCTGCTTGAGTGCTTCTTTCTGTTTTGAGTGGATTTTCATATGATTTCACACAACAAGAGAGACTACAAAAGTGAGAGTCCCATTTTTTTCACTTTCTTAGTCCATTTCTGTTTGATGAAGTAAGGAAGTTTTTTTAGTTTTTCAATAAGATGAGATGTTCTCATTTTTTTTATTGCTTCAGTACTTTTGTAACGCGATCACGAAAGGTAGTCCTGACCTTTTGAGGCAGAATGAAGCATTTGATCTGAAAAAATGGCTCAAGTGGTGTTCTAACTGAGGGTGGGAATGGAGATTTTTTATCTACCTAAAACTATTTTCTTTTTGATGCTTCTCATCCTAGTTGAATGGAGGAATAAAAAAAAGAATAGATTCAATGCAGAAGGATTTTTCAGGGAGACTTCGTCCTGATTAGGTTGCATGGTAGCATGAAGGCGGGAAGAAATATAAATTATTTAGATAGAATCTATCAATTAACCAAAATAGTAAAAAAAAATTTTTCTAACTTTTTGATATTTCAAGATAACTTGAGCTATAGCTCAGGTCCCTTGGGAGCACTTAACTCACTGCCAAGCGGGATTTTACCCTGGCGTCGCTGTTTAAATTTTTGGGCCATGATGGCATCGTTTTTGATGAGTTGGGCAGCCTTTCATGATCAAAACGCTGTAGATCTATTCTTTTTATTGATATTACTAGTTTAGTGAGCGAAGAATGTTTATTATAACAAATTATCTCAATTAGTTAGAATGGTGCCGAGTTTTCCTGAATCCAATCACCCGGATTTATATATCATCGCGTCAATGGCTGCTGATTGATCAATTGAACTTGGATGCTGAAAGTGCGAGGAGTATGACTGTATCAAAAAAAAATGATTTAGCAGGAATCAGAAAAACTGGACAGAATCAACTGCTCCTATTCATGAGTTCAAAGACCTTCGCTTTTCATTGCTGACAAGATGAAAAATAATCGACATTTAATTGTTGATCAATTATTTCGGTTTTTTAGCAATTTGTGAGTATACTAACGTGATTCGTCGTCTTAAAAAGTAATTCTGACAAAAATGAGATTTCACAAAAAACATCTTGCTTCTTGAAAACAACTTTAAAAATTGAATGCTAGTTCTCCTAAAGCAGGAGCTAAGCTGTCTTACTTTTCTATTAACTTAATTTAATTAAGACGCGAGGGTCAATATCGCCTCCAGAAGGCCAGTAACCATGTCGGTTCCTGATAAAAGTCTTTTTAAATGCTTCATCACAGAAATAGCTTTGAATGAATTTTAATTTCACGCGAAATATTCTACCGCCCTTCGAGGGCGTCAGAATCGTTATCATTGGCAATGATTCTTATGAGTCATTATCGGTTCTTTTAAGATACTTAAGTGACTTTATTTCTTGTGAGATTTGTCCTGAACCAGTAGCTCAGTGTGATGTTGTAAAAACTTATGCTTCATTTTAAAGACTTTCGGAGGTAGTTGGCCTAACAGTATTTTTGCTGTTTCGAGTTCGAACGAAGCGTCACTGCCCTGATAGATCATTAAAGTACGCGGCCTATTCATGCGAAGAAGAGTTTTTTTCCTTCTGATTAAAGTAGCTTCGCCTCGATTGTGGCATCCACTCATTAAGTTGTACAGGAACAAAAATATCATTAAAATTATTTTGATTTTTATGA
>DAISZI010000234.1:0-3125 GCA_036824885.1 Oligoflexia bacterium | reverse complement strand
TATACCTGATCAAGCTTCTCTCTGATTCTTATCTTTCGTTCAGCGGCTCATGTGAGGTTCGATGCATTCTGCATTCTGCTTTATGATTTTGTTATTTACGAAGAAATATGCTTCTCAATAATCAGCTTTGCTGATTCATGTTCACAAACATATCCAGGGAACTGTAGTTTAAGATTCATTTGCCTTTTTTGTTTGGTATTGGTAAAATCAGAGAGAGACTCATGAACTCACTTTTTATTAATTTTTTGAAAAGAAACAGAATCAAATGAAGACAAGGATCAGGTCGAGAAAAACCTCACATGAGGCATCATGCTTGATCCATACAGGAGTGTCTCAAGAGAAAAAAAGCAAGAGCGCTTGTTGTCAAACGGAGGAATATATGCCAATTGGTGTCCCAAAAGTATCGTATCGATTACCTGGAGATCCAACACCCCAATGGATTGATCTCTATAACAGATTGTATCGTGAACGTGTTTTATTTTTAGGCTCTGACTTAGATGATGAGCTTGCGAATCAGTTAGTTGGAATTATGATTTATTTAAGTGCCGAAGACGCACAAAAACGTATTTTTCTTTATATCAACTCACCTGGCGGCTCAGTCACTTGTGGAATTTCTATCTACGATGCGATGCAACACATTCAAGCGCGTGTGACTACATTATGTATTGGTATTGCAGCCAGTATGGCCTCATTTGTGCTTGCTGGAGGTGAACGTGGTCACCGTATTGCTTTACCCCACTCACGTGTAATGATTCACCAACCTCAAGGAGGAAGTCAAGGACAAGCTTCAGATGTAACAGCCGAAGCAGAAGAAGTCATGCGAATTCGACGTCAAATTGGAAGAATTTATGCGGAACGGACTGGGCAATCTCTTGCAACAATCGCACGCAGCATGGATCGTGATAGATTTATGTCTGCCAAAGAAGCAAAAGAATTTGGAATCGTTGATCAAGTTGCGACCGCTTCTGTACGTCTTTGAGGGATTCTAACCGGAGTATGAATCAGCTTTGCTGATTCATGACCTCATGTCTCTGTTTCTTTGAACAGAACTGCAATTCTCGCTCATATATCATGCCACGATCACAAAGAAACGACAATTTCATTGATAAAACTTTTACAGTGCTCGCAGATATTTTGCTTCAAATCTTACCAACGACAAAAAGAGAAAAGGAAGCTTTTACATATTACCGAGACGGTATGTCTGCTCAAGCCGAAGGAGAATACGCGGAAGCTTTACAAAACTATGCGGAAGCCCTTCGTTTAGAACTAGATCCCTATGATAGAAGTTATATTTTTTATAATATTGGACTTATTCATACTAGTAATGGTGAGCATACGAAAGCTCTCGAATATTATGCACAAGCTTTAGATACAAATCCTTCACTTCCACAAGCTCTTAATAACATAGCCGTCATCTATCATTATCGAGCTGAGCAAGCTATTCAAGCAGGTGATACACAAACAAGTGAAATTTTATTTGAAAAAGCTGCAGATTATTGGCGGGAAGCCATTCGACTCGCGCCCACAAATTATATTGAAGCCCAAAACTGGTTAAAGACAACTGGTCGTGACTAATCTTGAAAGAATCAGAGATAAGCTACGCTTAGACCTGATCGATCAGCTATAAGGCATCAGCTTCGCTGAGAGCTTCGCTGAGAGCTTCGCTGAGAGCTTCGCTCTGCTATTTATCTCTCAGTCGTCTGAAGGGAAGCTCTCAGAGCTCATAGTTCTTTCTTGAAGATTGTTTTTTCGTGATTACAAAATAAAAACTTATTGAGCGAAGCTTAGATCAGCTTTGCTGATTCATCAAGCCCTCATTTAGGTTGTCATTTCTTTCATCCGTATTGAGCGAAGCCTAGATCAGCTTTGCTGATTCATGCCAAGCTCTCATTCAAGGAATCGATTTAGGATCCTTTCTCCAGAAAAAGATGAAAAAAATTTTATTTTGAGGAAAGTCTGGGCTCCTCTGAAGATCAGCTTCGCTGATGCTTAGAAAACTGGTGAAATTTCCAGTACAATGAATCAAAATATCAGGATTCTGATTCCTTTTAGATTCAAGTGAGGAAAGTGCCACAGTAAAAAAATTTGCAAAAGATGAGCTCTGCTCATAATCTTCAGATGAACTGCACTTGTGCGTTTTCTGTTCGATTCATAGATTTTGTTTTAAAAACAAAAAGGTAAACCCTTTTCAGGAGCAAGAATTTATCGCTTGAAAATTATATAAATATAATTTCTAGAAAAATAATCACGCGTTTCATGACCAGAAGATGATGAAGAACCCGATCAATCCAGGTGAAGCAAATTAAGTTCAAGAGTTCATTTGCTTATTCGTTCTCCGAAGCTCATTTCTGTGAGCCCTCTTTTCGATGAGGAAACTCGATCAGCTATGCTGATTTATGAAACGACAAAACCCAGCTTACAAAAACAATACAAATCTTCAAGATTGTTTTGATGAAAAATTCATCAAAACAATCTTGAAGATATAAAGATCTATCATTTTATTCATAGAATTACTCAATGTATACGAGTCTCAAGACATGAATCCCTTTCATTTATTTACTTTCTCTACAGAATCAGAGAGAAGCTTGATCAGCAAAGCTGATTCATCATGCTTGATCTGATTCTGCTCATCAAGGAAAACACTTACCAGCTTGCTTTTGTGATTCCAGGAAGTAAACATTGATGTGCCATTTCTCGCAAAACATGACGAGAAAGGCCAAAATCTCGAAAATAGCCTTTCGGTCGTCCTGTCACAAAACAGCGATTATGAAGACGTGTTTTTGAACTATTTCGAGGAAGCTTTTGGAATTGAACTGCAATTTCAAATTGTTCTTTGAATGAAGGTTCACTACGAGTATTCATTTCGTGAAATTTAGATTTGAGAAGAGAACGTTTCTGAAGATATCGTTGAACTAAGAATAAACGTTTTTTTTCACGTTCAATCATTGATTTTTTTGCCATAGTGATGAAATTTTTTATTGAATCATGATCAAGCATGATGAATCAGCAAAGCTGATTCTGACACGCCAGGGACGTCTAAACATCTAATCCGAATTTTTTATCAACCGCCGAGCAGATTCTGAAGCGTTTGGACTTTGCTTGCCAAACCGGGCGGAAACACGCAC
>DAISZI010000233.1:0-3130 GCA_036824885.1 Oligoflexia bacterium | reverse complement strand
TTTCGTTTTGAAGACTTTGAAAATCTTGATTCGGAGAAACTTGCACTATTCGTTGAAGCGGTTATCTACCGAAATCTCAATGCACTTGAGGATTCTATCTATTTTGAAGCGGAGGAAGAGGATGCGGTGTATGGAATCTATCAATTTAAACTAAATAGCTTAGAAAAAAGAGTTGATAGTATGGAGGAAGACGAAAGAAATCAATTCATGAATCGTATCGTCCGTAATTTTGGATACCCTAACTCAAGTTTTACTTGGAAAAAAGAAGAAAAAATATGGTTGGGTACTGATGTTAGTGGAAGTATTTCATTAGATCTTAGTCGTCCTAAGATTCTCACGGGTAAGGCAGAAAAAAAACGTTTACCCGGGATTATCGCAGATAATGCTCGTTTTAAAGAATTCGTGTCTTCGAATGTGGATCAGACTTATGTGAATTGGTTGGGAAGAGATCGTTATGAAATCGTCGATCAAGAACATAGAATTAGAATTGATGGAACTCCCGGAGTAGGAAACCATGCGGCGTTTAAAATTCAAAAAAAATGGGGTGATCGTTGGTATGAACTTATTGATGATGCTGTTATAAATGAACGAGCTGTTGCTTTTTCCAATTCCAAAGAAAGAGAACGAAAAACTGAAAATGATGATTGGCAGGTGATACCTGGTTATCAAAATTGGATTTCCGTGACTTCTTATAATAATGATAATACTCCAGACTCACCTCATGCCTATGAGAGAGAAGGAGCTATAAAAGATTGGGATTCTTCCAGTAATCCTGTAGAGGTTCTTGCTTTTGACCCAAAAGACAAGCATCTTTATGCAGTAAGTCGTAAATTCGGTAGTTTACATGCTTCTTATGGTCAAAAAGTCATCGTTCAAAAAGTGAAGTACGATCGAGGACAAGCAAAAATTGATGGAACTACTTTGTTTCGATTGAATGAGAACGACTCTTTGTCCTTTCTTTATCGTATTGAGGATCCTCGTTTTGTGTGGGTTTGGAGAAATAGCAACAATACAGTACAAAAAGTAGAGCTTCCACGATTTGGAGTGAGTTTTGAGCCGAAAAATCGATCTTTAGTAAGTCCTGAATTAGAAGGTTATGCTCTGAGTCGCTCTCAGAGACTTCCGACTGGCAGTGAGCAATGGGGTGATTTTCCTCATTTTATCGTTCTTGAGAAAGAAAATAAATTTCGCATTGCTATTCCAGAGATGACTTTCAAAGCTAGATTTCTTGAAGAAAGTTTGCGAGTTCACTATGATCTTGATTGGTTTTCTCGAATTCTTGAAGAACAATCTGAAGGATTGAAAGAAATCAGTCGTTATGGACGAGGGTCTCAGAAGTTGCTCGTTTGGCCAACAGATTCATCGCATTTTTCAGATTTAGAGGACCGTTTTTATTTGACATTCATTCATCTTTGGGGGCATTCAGAAGAGTACGATTCTTATGGTCGCGCTCGTGAACTTCTGTATGCTAGCCGTTCTGATCAGGGTGAATTTACTAATAGTTCACGAAAAATTTTGGAGTGGATTTTCTCGATGGAGAATAACGATCATGATCCTCGAGCCCTTGCTTTACGTCTAGGAGCCGCTCTTTTGATCATTGAGAATGATTTGTCTCATCATCGTTATTGGCATAATCCAAAAGAATTTCAGGGAAAGAAAGTAAATGAGCCAAGGCATTCTAAATTTATCAAACTTGAATCTAAAAAACTGGATGTTTTGTATGATTCCTATTTAAAGGTAAGAGATAAGATTGCGTCTAATTTTTTCCCAGAGGATTTAGAGCGACTATTTCTCAAGAATCGAGAGATTTTACCTTATGGCGAAGGCAATAAATATTTTAATAAATATCTTCATCAAGCTCGTCTTGCAGAGATTGAAGGGAAAGATCCTGGATCAGTGCGCAAAATTAAGGCCACTGAACCAGCAAATTTCAAGAAGACTATGGATAATGAAATTAATGCATACAGCTATTCTGAAGCAGTTAAAAAATATAATGAAAATAAATGCAGAAAAGTTAATCTTTATCAGGGATTGAATGCGAATTTTAAATTTTTATACGATATTTCTCTTGAGATCGATGAACTTACGAACAATAGCAATACTAGTGCAAGATCAGGGCTCGTAAGTTTACTTACTGGAATATTCAACGTTGAAAGATCAGTCCTAGATCAACTCAATAACGAGGAATTAAAAGAAGAATACCTCAGTTTGTTGCGGCTTTATCTCAGGCAGCAGTCTATTGAGAATCGAAAAGAGGATTCTAGTGCACTTAACGAGAATTGTCACTCTATGGTTAAATTTCTCTATAGTCTTGCTACTTCTACTGATGATGTTAATCGTAGTGAGATTAAGATATCAACTTCGGATTGGAGTAAATTTGAGACTGATGCTCGGGACTTTGGTAACTTAGAAACATACATGAAGCGGTGCGAATTGAATGAAAAGTTTAAAAATTTTTTTAAAGCTGTAGATTGGAGTTTTTTAGAAGGCAGTGTTTCGAGCGAAGTCTTAGTTGATACTCAGGATGATGTTGATACTCAAGATGGTAGCGCGCATCGTGCACGTTACTGGGATCCAAGAACTGAGTCTATTCCTTCTAATTTTAAATATCGCTATGATCGTAATAAATTTCTGAATGAAAGTTCGAACGATTCTCAGTACGATCTTCAGGAAAAACCAGTTATTTCGGTTGATAATTTGAATCAATATTTTCAAAAACGAAGTCTGACTGAAGCCGAAAAGCAGGAGATCGTTAAAACTTCGCGTACTTTAGCGGAAGTTTTTTCTAAAAAACCGATTCAATCAACACGATCAAGATGTGATGAGAATTACGATTCTTTCATTCGTAAAAAGCTCGAAGACTATCAAAAATTGATTTTGAAAAAGAAAGAAGATCTTGAGGAATCAGTTTATACACTTCGAGAAGGCGCTACTGAAGGACTCAAAAAATACCGTGATAATCAGCTAAAAGATCAATTGATAGAAGTCCAGGGCTTCAGAGATAATTTTGAAAAGGCTATATTGGAGGACTTAAGATCTTTTCCAGATACTGCTTGGGAGCAAGTCAGAGAGAGGCTATTTCGAAATTCAGCGATCCAAGCGCGTTCTAGTTTAAAAGAAGTGCTTCAAG
>DAISZI010000232.1:0-3137 GCA_036824885.1 Oligoflexia bacterium | reverse complement strand
ACGAAGGAGATCAAAAAAAACTAAGCCATTCGGCTTCCAAGGCTGGTCGTTGATTTTTCCTATTCTAAACACATAGCAGAGTTAATAAAAAAAGAACTTCAAAGATCGGTCTGATACTATTTATTGCAGCCTAAAGAGCTCGATCCGTGACTATAAGAATCCCCATCGCACCCCACAAATTTCGCTACTTCTACCTTACACACTAATTTTTAACTCTTCACTTCGTGCTTGAATTGAGTAGGATTATGCCAGAAACAAGCTCCTGTTCTTGATTAATCGTAATCCAATAATCAAATCGCCTCGATGTAATCCTAAACCTGCTACCGCACGACCCTTGAAATACAAACCACGATCAGAAACACTCCTCAAAAACATTCCGAGAAAAAACATGCCAAGCATCTTGGCATTCGTCAGTCAGACATTTCAAAAATTGAAGGTTTTAAATACCCAATGAGCAAGAAGGAATTCAAGATCAATGACCGATCGGTTTCTCTAAAAGATGCATCCAGTTCCAAACATATGCTTGAAATCTCTTGGTAGCTCCTAGGTCTATTCACTTTTACGAAAAATTTCTAGTAGCTTGAGTGATGAAATCATGTTATATGAAACGACACTCAGTCACGCTTGAACATCAGAAGTGCTTTGAAAAGATCTTGGAGTAATCCGAAAAACGCGAAATCAAGGAAGAACTTTTTATCAGAAGATACCTAACAATAAATAGACTAGAACACAAGAGAAAATACAGGGAGTTTTATGGCCATTTTTATTACAGGAACTGACACAGGTATTGGTAAAACACTTGCTTCATCTTTGATCCTAAGTGCATTAAAAGAAACCGGATTAAAACCTGGTTATTTTAAACCTATTCAAACCGGAGAAGAAACAGATAGCAGTGCCATTGCACTTTTGAGTCCAAACACCTTCATTTTAGATCCCACTTACAGCTTTTTAGAACCCTGGGCACCGAGCCGCTGTGCACATAAGCATGGAAAAAGAATTGATCTCAAGCAGATTCAAGACTATTGGAACCAAAGACCGGACTACACTTGGGTAGTCGAAGGCATCGGAGGGTCCCTGGTACCCTTAAACAAAACAGAAAGGGTCCTTGATTTAATAAAATTATTAGATCTATCAACTTTGGTCATTGCCTCTACCCGTTTAGGAACAATTAATCATACTTTTTTAACCCTTGAGGCTTTACAGAATCAAGGAATTCGCGTAGCAGGTTTAGTCCTCTCAGGACCCGAAGATCCAGGGTTAGAAGAAACCTTCTCAGATTTTACCCAAATACCTGTGATTGCTCATATTCCTCAGCTTTCTGAGATCAATGCGAGCATCCTTCAGAAAATAGCATGCACTATTTTTCCAAAAGAACTTTTAAAAAAACTTTTTTCTCCTGAACCCACGAAGAACCTCTCAGAACGTGATGCAAAAGTTATCTGGCATCCTTACGCACAACACGGACTACTCTACACTACACTGCCTGTCATTCACGCAAGAGGAGGAGAAATTCATTTAGAAGACAAAAGTATCATTTTAGATGCTATTTCTTCATGGTGGGTCAACTTGCATGGACATTCCCATCCTCAGATTGCAAAAGGGCTTGCCCAGCAATGCCATACCTTAGAACACGTTCTTTTTGCGGGATTCACGCATGAGCCCGCAGTTAAGCTTGCAGAAACTCTGATAAAAAATTCTCCATTTTCACGGGTTTTTTATGCAGATAATGGCTCAACTGCAGTAGAATGTGCACTTAAAATTGCTTATCAGTACCATCGTAATCAAGGAGACTTCCATCGTAAAAAATTTCTTGCTTTAAAAAACGCTTACCATGGAGACACTTTCGGAGCAATGGCAGTGGGATCTAATCCTTACCACTGGCATTTCAAAGACCTGTGCACAGAGGTAGATTTTGTTGAACCTGAAGATTACGAAAATTTTTTAAAGTATACTGAAAAAAATCGTTACGCAGCCTTCATTTTTGAACCCTTAGTACAAGCAGCAGGGGGCATGCGTATGTACTCTCAGACATTTTTAAAGCAGGCTCTAATACGCTGCCAAAGCTTAGGTATTCTCACGATCGCAGATGAGGTTTTTACTGGATTTTTCAGAACAGGAAAATGCTTTGCTTTTGAATACCTAACACAAACTCCAGACATCCTGTGCTTATCCAAAGGCTTAACTGGAGGATTTTTACCTCTATCAGCAACACTCGTTTCAAAATCTATTTTTGAAGCTTTTTGTTCAAAAAAAATGGAAGACGCTTTCCTACATGGTCATTCTTATACTGCCAATCCCCTTGCATGCACCTCTGCTTGTATTTCTTGGGAACTTCTTCATGAACCTCGCTCTCTAGAAAGACGAAAGAAACTCGAAGCAATCACTCAAGAAAGAATCCAAGAGATTCAAAAACGTTACCCTGATACCATCGAGAATGCTCGTTATTTAGGAACTATAGGAGCCGTGGAGCTTCATGAAAAGCGCACCTATTTCACAGACCCTCCTGCTGCTCTCTCTCAAAAAGCACTTAAGCAAGGGATATTGCTACGTCCTTTGGGTAATGTCCTTTATACAGTACCTCCGTATTGTTTAAGCGACGAACAATTACACCGTGTCTATGATGTAATAGAATCACTCATTCCAAAATAAATCGTTCAGTCTTTTTGGTAATTAATTATTTTTTTTCGAAACTCACCAATTCAGCCCCATTCAAAAATCCCTAAAACGAAAGCTTGAACCCTTTTATTATGGCCCCTTCAACCGCGAACTGCATTATTGAGATGTAAATTAAAAAACTAGTTATACGGAGTCAAAAAAATAGGATAGCCTCAAGATTAAAATTGAAGGAGTTTATCATGCCAACAGGTTACAATCACTTGAATTTAGAAAAAAGGTCACAAATTTACGCGCTGAGAGCAACGAAGACATCAACGGCTGAGATTGCCAGAATACTTCAATGCCACCCATCTACCATCACTCGTGAAATAAAACGCAACACTGGAGATAGGGGTTATCGCTATAAACAATGGCAAAGCGGTAGAACGTCGATTAAAGGCAAGTCGCACCTGTAAGAAGCTCAACCAAGAAATGATGGAAATGATTGAAGAAAGGATTCTGGAAGGTTGGAGCCCGGAACA
>DAISZI010000231.1:0-3144 GCA_036824885.1 Oligoflexia bacterium | reverse complement strand
GTTCCCCATCTCTGGTTCACTGCAGAGATCATACGTCGTAGTTACGTTGTCTCAGACACAACAGCTCTTCCCCGGGGCACTAACCACTCAATCTCTGTTTTACCCACTTACTTGCACTGTGTTACGGAAAGAATTTTGGGCCTTCATAATCATCGCTACTCGACCCCAAAGACCTGCCTTACAGAGGTTCACTTGCGTTTGGGCCACAGACTTCATCTTTCTTCAGATCCCTCATCCCTCAAACTGTTATTCCTTCCTCAGGTAACTTGATTTCTTTAGGCACCCTGGATTTTGGTCTATCCATTCCCTCCTTTCAGGGCCGGAACTGGCATTCCACCAGCTAGTTGTTGTGCATACCGAGCGCACAATACGAACGCCCTATTTGGCGTTCCTATAAAATATTTTTATTGTCCAAATAGAAAATCGAATTATTCTCTGAGTCAACGAGGCTATTGTGATTTTTTCTATTGGAATTTTCGATTTTGTTCTATATTTTATGGAACTTTTCTTTTTTTTTGCTAAAAACGCTCATCATTAAAAATACAAATGAGATCAAAAAACGGCTTTATAGGAAAAAAGAGCTTTTATAGAAACACTTAAGCAACAAAATATAGATTTATTTAAGAGCATATTCGACGTTCTCTCAAAAAGGAGAACGTCGAACAACCTATTCAAAAAAATAGTCAAGCAGCTTCATCCGTATTAGTATTAAGCACTTTTCTTTTATCTAATTGATATTTTTCAACTTTTATAATAAGACCAGCTCTCGAAATACCCAGCTCCTTAGCAAGCTTACTTTTATTCCAATTATTGCGAATCAATCCTTCTCTAATCATTGTTTTTTCTAGTTCTTCAATAGAGTCTTTTAATTTACCAACAGCTCGAATACCTTGAAATTTACTTTTATCTGAAAATTCACGTATTCTTTGAGAAAGAATCTCTTCCCCAATTTTCACTTCATTTCCTGATAAAACAATAATTCTTTCAATTTCATTCTCAAGTTCACGAATATTTCCTGGAAAAGGATAATCAAAAAGCTTTTCCAAAGCATTTTTTGAAAACGATTTCAGGGGTATTTTTTTTTCTTTACAACCTCGAGCAATAAAATGATCAATTAATAAAAGAATATCCTCTTTTCTATTTCTCAATGAAGGAAGAATAAGATTGATGACATTGATGCGATAATACAAATCCTCTCGAAACAATCCTTTTTGAATCATTTCTTTAAGATCTTTATTTGTCGCTGCTATAATGCGTACATCAACATCTTTTTGCTGCGTACCTCCTACCGGTATCAAGGTGCCTTCTTGTAAAACTCGTAAAAGCTTCACTTGCATACTCAGAGGCATATCCCCGATCTCATCTAAAAACAAAGTTCCATTGTTTGCAATTTCAAAAAGACCTTTTTTATCTTTAATGGCACCTGTAAAGGAACCTTTGACGTGACCAAAAAGCTCCGTATCTAAAAGATTTTCGTTAAAAGCAGAGCAATTAACTGTGACAAATTCTCTGTTTTTTCTCGGGGAATTAAAATGAATCGATTTTGCAATAAGTTCTTTACCTGTTCCATTTTCTCCTTGAATTAAAACAGTCGACTCTGAATGCTTGATCTTATCTAAAAGACTATAAAGCTCTTGCATAGACTTTGATTTTCCAATCATAGCATCATAGCTGTAGCGATTTTCAAGTTGACTATTCAAACTGATAATGCGATCTTCTCTTTTTCTAATTTCTGAATAAAATGCAATAACCTCTTGTGAAACAAGATCAGTTAATTCATAAAAGTATTTTTTTTGATTTTCTGTCAAAACTTGAGGTTGTTCTAATTTTTTTAAAAATTTGATACCATCATTTTCTAACTTTAATTGGACTTCATGAATAAAATCCTGAGAAACAGATTGATCTAAATAAGCGTAAGCAATAACACTACCAAAAAATTCTCCTTCATAAATAATTTTAGAAATAAAAATTTTCTCAAATCCCAAAGGACCAAGTAGCGAAAGATGTAATTCAGAATCATGAGACATTTTTTTATTTGCCTGAAAAAAAGCATCAGAAATCAGACTTCTTCCTTTTTCATGAATCAGCAAAGATTTTACTAAAGTATTTTTAAAATCATTTTTTTTCAATTTTTCATCAAAGTTTTGAATAAATCCTTGCTTGTCAATAAAAAAAATATCAGTACTAAACCATTGAGCTAATATTTTTTCAAGCTTATTAACGACATGTATACTTTCAATTTCTTTCCAGTTAATCATAAAAATAATATCGGCTCAAAACGAAGAAGTATTAATTTTTTTTCACTGTCTAAAGAATTTTCTATTGGTGAAATGGCGCATCATAAAAAAGTTATTTTTTTGACTTTTTTATTTTTCAAAAACTCAATTCAGAAATCTTGTAGTTTCTTCTTTTATATTATTATAATACCTTCATGCATCGTACGCTTTTACTCAATGCATCTTTCGAACCTCTTGATATCGTAACTTGGAAAAAAGGCATTCAGCTTTTATTTCAAGGAAAAACTGAGGTTTTAGAAGAATCAGAAGAAAGTATTCAAACTGTTCAATTATCTATTAAAATTCCTACAGTTTTAAGACTCACCAAATATGTCAAAATTTATCAAAAAAAAGAAACCATAAGATTTTCTAGGTGCAATATTTTGGTTCGCGACAAAAACACTTGCCAATACTGTGATACTTGCACTAACACCATGCAACTTACCTTAGATCACGTCATTCCTGTTGTTCAAGGAGGAAAAAAATCTTGGGAAAACATTGTAACTGCTTGCAAAAACTGTAATCAAAAAAAAGGAGGAAGAACACCCGAACAAGCAAAAATGAAATTAATACAAAAACCTAAAAAACCCCACTGGTTACCTACAAGAAAATTCAAAATAGATACTAATGAAACACCGGAAAGGTGGAAATTTTATATTAAAATTTAAAAAACTATCTAAAGAATACGATTACTTGATTCAATCTTACGGAGAGATTATTTATAGCTTATGCATCATAAATTCCAAATCAGACGAAATTAAATCTATTTTTAGATCAATTTTAAAAAAATTATTGTCAAAACAATCCATTTTTAAAAACTCTAAAATGGAAAGAAGCATTGTTTTGAAAATTTCTTGTCTAATTTTGA
>DAISZI010000230.1:0-3146 GCA_036824885.1 Oligoflexia bacterium | reverse complement strand
GGATTAGCAGCTAATCAAGTAGGCATTTTAAAGCGTATTTTGGTCATTGACACTGAATATACCTCAGAAGAACAGGAGAATGCTCCTGAGCGCGTCATTGCCAATCGCAAACCTTTTGTCATGATCAACCCTGAAATCACTTACCGTGAAGGCCTGGTCGAGTTTTCAGAAGGCTGTCTTTCTATACCGGACTATACTGCCGATGTGAAGCGCTCAGAAAAAATCAAAGTAGTTTATCAAGATCAAGATGGTCTGGGGCACACACTGATGGCTGATGGTTTGTTGGCAATCGCTGTGCAGCATGAGATGGATCATCTGGAAGGTAAGTTATTCATCGATCGGTTAAGTCCCTTAAAAAAAGAGATCGTTCGAAAAAAACTTCGTCTCAGACGTTCTGGGGTATGAAGTGAAACTTGTTTTTATGGGAACCCCTTCATTTGCAGTGCCGACATTAGCGGCATTGCATAAGCATCATGAAGTACTTCAGGTCTGGACTCAACCAGATAAACCTTGGGGTCGTGGACTGAAACTTCAGCCTTCCGAGGTGAAGAAAAAAGCATTGGAGTTGGGATTACCTATTTTACAACCTCACAAAATGAAGGAAGGCTTTGAGTCCCTGCAAGGGCTTGATGTGGATTGCATTGTAGTTGCCGCTTATGGACATCTTTTAAAGAGCACGATTTTACAGTACCCGCGTTGGGGTTGCGTGAATCTGCATGCTTCTTTACTGCCCCGCTGGAGAGGTGCTTCTCCTATTCAGTCGGCTTTACTTTATGATGATGTAACTGGGGTAACAAGTATGCAAATGGCAGAGGCTTTAGATGCCGGAGGTATTCTTCTCCAAGAATCCCTCTCATTGAATACCACAGATACCTCGGAAACGATTCAGAGTCGGCTTGCTGAAGTAGGAGCAGAGCTGATGGTTCAAACTTTAGAGGGACTTAGTTCAGGAGCATTACAACCGAAAGCTCAAGATCCTTCCCAAGTGACTTATGCTCCCAAACTTGAAAAAAAAATGGCTTTTTTAAATCCTCAAGAACCGGCAGCTTTTTCAGAACGCAAGGTAAGGGCTTTTCATCCTTGGCCTGGAACCCATGTGAAGCTCGGAGGCAAATGTTTAAAAATTAAAAAAGCCTCTTTGTTCTATGAATCCATACCTTCGCTGCCACCAGGAACTTTATTTGAGTTTCAGGGAAAGCTTTTATGGTCTACTTCTGAGGGATGTTTAGAATTCGTACGATTGCAATGGGAAGGGAAAAAGGAGATAGATTCACTTTGCTTTTTGCAAGGATACCATCGCCTTCCGGAAAAAACTGATGCGTAATCCCCCATGGCTTGCTGCATCTATCCTCGCTTGTCGCTTAGAGAATCTCCTAGAAGAAGTGCGTTCTGTCGCTCAAGCAGATTGGATTCATGTCGATGTGATGGATGGACATTTTGTGCCTAATCTCAGCATGGGACCTCAAGTTCTCCAAGGATTACGCTCTGTAACAAAACAGTTCATCGATTGCCACCTCATGGTAGAAAACCCCGAACGTTGGATAGGGCCTTTTGCAGAAGCAGGCGCTCACTTAATCACAGTACACGCAGAGGCAAGTGTTCATTTGCATCGTATTATCGAGCAAATTCACGCTTTAGATTGCCAAGCAGGCATTGCTCTGAATCCAGGATCTTCTTTACAACTCATCGAAGAATTGCTACCGGACGTAGATCTCATCCTTTTGATGAGTGTAAACCCTGGATGGAGCGGTCAAGCATTCATTCCAAGCGTCTTACAAAAGGCCAAACGACTCAAAGAACTCCGAAAGCACCACAGATTTCTGATTCAAATGGACGGCGGCATTCACGAAAACAATATCCAAGCCATCCACGAAGCAGGCGTAGACGTGTTCGTATGCGGATCATCTCTTTTTGGAGCTCAAGATCGAGCAGAAGCCATCAGAATTTTTCAAAAAAAACTCAGCCTCAAGGAACCTATGTGATCCATCGCACAAAACCAGCTATCTTTTTT
This sequence comes from Oligoflexia bacterium, assembly GCA_036824885.1. GTDB lineage: Bacteria > Bdellovibrionota > UBA1018 > UBA1018 > UBA1018 > DAISZI01. The sequence continues at coordinate 1,135 of DAISZI010000230.1, read as the reverse complement.
CAAAGCTTCAGCTCGAACTAAAGGGACTTGTGTGATCCATCACACAAAACAGGATTCTTACTTTTCTTACAAGTACAAAAAGCAACGGTCTTAGACTCAGGCGCCATCCATTTACGAGGAGCCACTCCTGAGCCCTTATGCGCTCCATCACAAAATGGCTCAGACTTCGTATGACCACAAGCACACCAGTGGTACTCTTTTCCCTTTTCAACTGCCACCATACTAGGACCTTTTTTATCATCTTTTGACATCGTATTTCTCCTTCGACCATTGTAATGAGCCTAGCGCTCATCTGCAATCTTATTCATCAAAATAACACAAAGAGAATCTTCAGGGGCCGTCAAAAAACTCAGCCCTTTCAGACAGAAAAAACACCCCTGCTTCTGAAGCAGGCCAGAGAATCGCACTCAATAGAAGCAATGATACAATTGCTGGGGATCTACAATGAGATTTAAGTTTGCATGCTCTCTCATTTGAACGATCTGCTGGATACCAGTATCATCAAGTACATTATAACTGATATCTAAGAATCCAAGCCCCTTCATTTGAGCAATGAATGAGGCTCCAGCATTACTAATACAATTATCACGAAGATCTAAAGTTACAAGCCCACTCATTCGAGCAATGTGTTTTGCTCCAGCATCTTTAATGTGATTCGACCGTAGATCTAATTCTTTTAGTCCCTGCATCTTAGAAATGACCCAAGCTCCAAACCATCCGATATTATTCTTCGCAAGATACAATCTTCTGATCCCGTGCATTCGAGCGATATAACTCGTTCCCATATTTCCAATTTTATTCCGTACAAGATTTAAATCGGTAATGCCCTTCATAGTACTAATGGAAATCGCTCCCATCTCCCTGATGCCATTTCGTTGAAGATTTAACATTAAAATACCCTGCATTTGAGCAATCTGAGCCGCTCCTGTCTCCTTAATTTGATTTCCGCTAAGATCTAACTCGGTGAGTCCTTCCATTTGAGCAATATAACCTGCCCCAGTTTCGCTGATCAAATTATTGGCAAGATTTAATTTCAAAAGCCCTCGCATTTGAGCAATGGATTTTGCACCATTTGATCCTACGGAATTGTACGCCAAATTTAATTCGGTGAGTCCCTGCATGTGAGCAATCTGAG
>DAISZI010000229.1:0-3159 GCA_036824885.1 Oligoflexia bacterium | reverse complement strand
CTTCCCCCTCCACCCTTCATTTCGGGACAAACGCGGCGCCTTTCAATAAAACAATTGCATGGGTTAACTTTACGGCTTCTCGAACCGATTGGAGAGGATCTCTTTGAACCATATCTTCTGTGGTGCGGAGTAATCTTGCCATTTCACCAATATGAGGCGTTAAAACTGTGGGAGCGCGTCTTTCGACCAAAAATCGATAAAGATCGTACTCTGCAATTAGATTCAATGCATCCGCATCAAGCAGCATGGGAAACCGGCAGTGGGTCAGTAATTCAATGAGTAGTCGATTGCCATCCTCACGAAGTCCAAGACCAGGACCAATGACTAAGCTTGAATAACGATCGTACCTACTGGTGATTCTTTTTTTCTTGGCCCTGTCATTTTCTTTTTCATTCAGCTCTATCGGAATGGCCATAGTTTCAAAAGGCAATCGTGACAGCATAAAGTTGAACTCTTCAGGCCAAGTAGCTACAGTCACCAAGCCTGTTCCCATTTTATGACAAGCCGAGGAAGCCATGACAATAGCCCCAAATCTTCCAGGGGTGCCCCCAATGAGTAAACAGTGGCCAAAAGCGTTCTTGTGCCCGTAACGGTCCCTTTCTTTCATCAAAGCACTCATGGGAGCCTTCATGAGTAAGAACTTATCTCCTTGCTTCCTTAAGTTAGGAGGAAGAGAGATATCTACATTGATCAATTCTCCGCGTTTGGTAGCCCCTGGTGGAAGAAAATGCCCCAGTTTGGGAAAGCCAAAAGAAATCGTTAACGTGGCATCAATGCAGGTACTGTGAATGTGACCGGTATCTCCACTGACTCCCGACGGCACATCTAAAGCAATGACCTGTTCTGCATGCACCGCATTGATAGCCTCAACTAAATCATAGAAAACACCTTCCAAGTCTGATTTCAATCCCGTACCTAAAATGCCATCGACAATGGTAAAAGGGCCGAAAGCATTTTTGAAGAAATCCTGCAAATCGCCCACGGTTTCAAGGTGGGTCATTTTAGCTTTCATTCTTTTTAAAATTTGAAAGTTTTTTAAAGCAGCTCCTTTGTAAAAGGATTCATCCTGCAAGTGAAAGATTCGCACACGTTTGTCTAAGCAAATAAAACGCCTTGCGAGTACAAAAGCATCCCCGGCATTGTTGCCTTTGCCAGCAAAAACAAGGATCTCGGATTCTTTCCCTGTGCCTGGAAATTTTTCTAAGATGATTTGAGAGGCAGCACGACCTGCGTTCTCCATGAGAATTTCAGCATGAATGCCAAACTTCTCCTCTGCAATACGATCCAGCTCTTTCATTTCGGTACTTGAGCAAATTCTAAATGAACCTAACATGTTGTACATTCTAACATATTTTTAAAAAAAATCTCACTCGAAAACGTCAGAAATATTTACGTAATCTTGAGGTAATCGGGTAAAGTGGTCAAAGAACCAGCAAGATGAACAGCATCCTGGAGTTCTAATACAATGCTCTGTGTTGTAAGGATGACAAAAATACCGAGAGGGTCTTTTGGATCTCCGACACGGATGAAGGTCAGCCACTCGGTGGGTGAGGCACAAAAAATAGTCCGAATGATATTTCTTTGACTTCCGATATTAGTGTAGGCGCCAGGTGGCGCAAATTCGACAGCGTGTTTTTTAAGCAATTGCTGCCAGAATTCAGGCGCTACTTGAGAATTCCAGCGTATACCTTTCCAAAGGACCTGTCCTTCTGCTGTCAAAAAAAAGCCTGCTTTGCTGATAAAATGAAAAACATCTTTCGACGTTTTTGATTTTTTAGAGTTGTCAAAACGAGATAAAAAGAGAATACTCAAAGCTGATTTTTTCAAAACTAAAGAAAGAATTTCTTCTATAGAATCTTTTGGCGTTTCTAGGAGTTTTGAATCCCAGAGAAAGCATGTGTCTTCTTGGGTTATTTTTCTTTTTGTGGCAGTGAGAATCTTCACTTTTGAGGGATTTTTGGAGATTTTAAGAGGAGGAGGTGGTGGTTTTGCCATTTGCTGAACCATACTGCCTGCACACCATTTAATCAACTGAATCCTTAGATAACGGATTAAAATTACTGGATGTTTTACATATAACATGGTACCCTACGACGGGTTGCTTTAGAAAATAAGGGAGAAGCGAATGCGTTTAACCTCAAAAGGGCGTTATGCAGTACGTGCGATCTTAGATTTAACGTTTAATTCCAATGGAAGGCCTGTTCGACTCCAAGAAATTTCTGCCAGACAAAGCATTTCTCTGCATTATTTGGAGCAGCTCTTTCGTCGTCTCAGAAAAGGTTCTGTCGTTAAGAGTGTGCGTGGACCCGGTGGGGGTTATGTGCTTTCACGTTCTATGGATGAGATTTCGGTAAAAGATGTGTTAGTTAGTGTAGGTGAAAACATCAACCCTGCTCGTGATTTGGTGGGGGCTCAAGACTTAAAGTCAAATACCCTTGAGTTTCTGTTGACGAAGTCTTATTTTGAAAACCTTGGGTCTATTATGCAAGAATACTTGGTAGATACTTCTGTGGGGGATCTCATTCGTAAAGCTGTTGGATCTAAAGATCTTGCAAAACCCGCAGCTCATTCTGAACTCGACAATAATGCAGGAATATTTTCTAATCCTGCTGTAAATCATGCTGAAAAAACTCCCGATTTATCTTGACGCTAATGCTGGAGCGCCTCTAGCACCTTCTGCCAAAGAGGCTATTCTTACTTTTTTAAATGAATCAAATTTCTTAGTTGCCAATCCTTCGAGTATTCATGCTCGAGGACGTCACACAAAAAGGGCTATTACTCGAGCTCGAGAATGTGTTGCCAGGACACTTGGTGAAAAAGATGAAGAACGTATCCTTTTTACCTCCTCAGGTACTGAATCCAATCAATGGATCATTCGTTCTGCTTTAGAAAAATCCTCTCAAGATCCACCCCATTGGATTACGACTCCTATTGAGCATGATTCTAATCTTAAAATGGTGCGATGGTTAGAAGATCGAGGTGGAACTGTCAGTTATATTCCCGTTGAATTAGACGGAAGCTTAAATATTAAAAAGTTACATGATCTCATTCAACCAAAAACAGCGCTTGTCAGTGCTATTTGGGTTCAGAATGAAACAGGAGTCATTAATGATATTGAAGCGTTATCTTCTATTACTCAAAGCTATGGTTTACCTTTGC
>DAISZI010000228.1:1964-3170 GCA_036824885.1 Oligoflexia bacterium | reverse complement strand
CCATCCTCGTTGGCACCCACGCGAAGCAGGGTATTTCTCGATTTTTTTTGGGCAGCTTCGCTGAAACTCTTTTATTGCATTCAAAAACACCCGTCTTAGTTGTAGGACCTCATTCTGAGTCTCCTCAAGGCACTTCGGAGAAAATTTTATTCGCCACTGATTTTAGCTCCAACACTTCCTCAACATTTCAAAAAGTACTCCATTTAGCCAAAGTACAGCAAGCAGAAATAACCCTCTTTCATTGCCTCCCCCATCCTCTAGAACCCTTCGTCCAATCGGGAGTATTTTTGCTAGGCGGGGGATACTTATCCTTTCCAGATTACTTAACTCAAGACGAACAACGCAAACGTCAAATAGCTCAACGGTATCAAGCTTCCGCAAAAAAACACGGAATCACCTTGCATTTAGAATTTCATCCAGGAAGAGGCAGCACCGCTGAAGCCATCATCCAGCAAGCACAAAAAGAAAAAAGCACCCTGATCACCATGGCCGCAGAAAGTGGCCCTATCACCACTACCCTGATAGGAAGCATTACCCGACAAGTAGTACGTTCAGCGTGCTGCCCGGTATGGGTACTTCGCGCCCCTTAATTCAGAAACCACAGTCTTTTTCAACAAAGCTCGAACTAAGGAAGCTGAAGCCAAAGAAGTACCCTCTCCCATGGCCGTCGCTGCTCCCGCAGCCACACCAAGACGCATAGCGTCTAAAACAAGAGCAATGTCAATGGCAGAAAAATCCTCCACCCTGCTCAATTCCTGTTTCGCAAAAAAAGAAGCCAGGGCCCCCACCACCGAATCCCCCGCTCCGACAGTCCCTCGAGGCTTGATTTTTGGAGGAGCAATCAACCAAGCTCTATGCCTCCAAATACAAAGCAGCCCTTCGCCTCCTAAAGAAATGCAGACCATTTCGACACTCTCTGAAAATGTTTGAGATTCTTGAATCATCTGAGAATAACTGAGATTTTTCTTTCCTACTAAAACTTCAAATTCGGATTGATTCGGCTTAATCAATAAAATCTTCACCCCTAAATTCAATAAAGGCTTCAAATCGTAAGAAGGTATATCCAGAATCAAACCCCAGTTTTTTTTCTGAGCTACTTGAATCAATCGAGGATAAAAAGATGGATCTGAACAGGCACTTCCACCCAAAAGCACAAGTCCCCTTTTTCTCAACTCACAAAACTTTTTCAACAAATCTCGTCTCTCA
>DAISZI010000228.1:0-1954 GCA_036824885.1 Oligoflexia bacterium | reverse complement strand
GAGGGACCGGGAAAGGTCAATCGAGTTTGCTGATGATTTGCGTCATTGGTCACCGTGACATTGATTCGAGTACTTCCCTCAATACGCGTAAATCGCTCTTGTAATCCTTCTTTTTTAAGTAATTGCTTCAATTGTAGACCCGGACTACCCCCTAAAAATCCAAGCAGTAAAGGCTTCCCTCCTAAACGATGAGCAACCCTCGCAGCATTGACAGCATTCCCCCCAGGATCGATACGAGAAGCATGGACATAATTTTTCTCATTGGCGACAATGGCAGAAACATGCCCAGAAAGATCTAACGCCGGATTCACCGAAACAGCATAAATAGCGTGCATACCCACAAGGATCTACCCTTCCACAAAACCTCATCAAGCACAAGAAATCACTACTGTCTGCCCCAAACCTGACGGGCAAATGATTGAACGATCAGTAGCAGGATACGTGGACCTGACCCCATCCCCTTTGCTAACAGCATCTAGAACTGACTTTTTCAAAATTCTCAAGCATCCTTCTAGGTTTACTATAATACAGCGAAGAATCGACCAAGAAAATTTCTAGCCCTGGTTTGTCTCAAGTCTAGACCCAAAAACTGCATTCGACGTCAATTCATGGTCAAAATCGACCATGAATTGACGTTGGTTTTCTCCCCAGATCCAAGACCTCCTTAGGTCATTGCATGCTCCAAATACCCTGATAAACACTATCGATGGAATACTTCCCTATCAAGCTGTGGCTTGGTTACATACCATGCCGTATGCTCTACTTACGTTTCTCCTATCGAACTCATTAATCTTTTTGAACCCTTTTTTTTCGAACGCGCTTCCAGCCATAACCCATTCTATTCAAGATATTTCTGATGGTATTATTGCAAGGAAGATCCTCAACACGGTAGCCGTAGTCTTTTTGTAACGCTTTGGCCACTGCTTTTGCTGTTATTTTTTTATAAATTAATACAATTTCAATAGATGGATTCGCCTGTATTTTTTGTTCCACAATAGAACGAATGTTTTCTTTTAGCTTGGGATCCTTTTCCTCTGATTTTTTGTTTCCACGAGAACTATAATCATCCAAAAAAATGAAGCCACCCTCCGATTCACAAAGCCCCTTCTTAATGGTTTCCCTACCCCAACCAAGGACCCTTTCTGCATTTCTTGCATTTCCAGCAAAATGATCGCGAGTTGCTTGCGCCATAAAACTTCGCCTGCTGGGGCCTTTTAGCTTTTTGGCTGCATTTTTCAGTGTATTGATAACAGAAGCATCGCTCCATTTTATTTTAGTGTTGATCTTTTTTTTTAGCATATTGTCTCGAATTCTATGATAGACAACGACCAATATCAATGATGAAATAAATAGCATCGTATGAAAGATTGAAAAAAACTTCAGAATACGGAATGAAGATTCCAGGGAACCTGAAAATCACAGGCCTTCGGTGAGGCACCCGGAATGGCGAGTAGCAAAAATCAAAAAAACAACGCAGCATGGTACATTTGTTCTTTGGGATCGAAAACTCGGCAGAATCGAGCAAATTTGAAGAGACCTGAAATTTGAAACTGGATTCAAAACAAAGCGAACTTCGAAAAGACTCCGATGCAACGAAAAAAACAGGCCAGGAAATCGCAATGATGAAAAAAAGCTGAGCAATTCAATCAACCACGAAGCGATGCTCTTGACCCTGCTGAGTCCTCTTGGGTGAAGACGTCAGTCTCATTACTATAAAAAGCAGGAAATTATACTCAATCATTCATGCACATCAGAAGTAGATCCAAAACCGGGGACAGCAGAGGGTACAGGAAATTTAATTTTTTTATACAGCGAGCTTTTCAATGATCGCCTCCTGCGACTCCAATAGCAGCGCTACTCACAAAAAAAAGAATACTAAAAAAAATTGATTCAAAAACCTTTTTAAGGTATTTATTTTTTCGTGAAAAAATTTATTTTTTTTTGGATTTCAGTT
>DAISZI010000227.1:0-3172 GCA_036824885.1 Oligoflexia bacterium | reverse complement strand
GTAATATCGGCCGCCGAAAGAATATTGGCAATATTCAAGTAACTCAGTCGCGCCTGAGCAGGACCGATGCAAACAGCCTCATCGGCAAGCTTGACATGCAGCGAATGCTCATCAGCAAGTGAATAAACCGCAACCGTAGGAATATCGAGCTCTCGACAAGCCCGAATCACCCGCAGTGCAATTTCTCCACGATTGGCAATCAAGATTTTTCTAAATAATGAAGGAGCGCGCATAACTATACCATGAAGTCAAAAAAACTAAACCTCAACCAAAAACAAAGGTTCACCGAACTCCACAGGCTGACCATTTTCTACCAAAACAGAAAGAATCTTCCCAGAAACCTCTGATTCAATTTCGTTCATTAATTTCATGGCCTCAACGATGCAAAGAACTTCGCCCACTTGCACCGTCTGTTGCTCCTTCACATAAGGAGCAGCCTCAGGCGAGGGAGCGCGATAAAAAACCCCGACAAAAGGAGAAAGCACATGCCTTTGGTTGGCAGGCAATGCCTTCGCACTCTCCACCGATGGCACCTCTTGTGCCACCAAGGGCTTCTCGATCACCTCAGCAACGGGAGCGTGAAAATGAGCCACAGGGGTCTGCGTTGCCACTTTAATCTGCAATCGCTCAGAACCACGATCCCACTGCAACTCAGCCACCTCGTGCTTTTCCATCAGCACCAAGATCTTTTCTAATTGATCCAAGTCATATGACTTCTTCTTCGACAACAAACGAGACTTTGACACTTTATTTATTGGCCTTTTCAACATAACTGTAATCGCGGGTGTCAACCTTAATGCAATCCCCCTCTTTCAAATGGAAAGGAACTGAAACCGTAGCCCCTGTTTCCAAACGAGCAGGCTTGGTGCCCCCTGTCACGGTATCCCCTCGGAACGAAGGATCCGTCTGCGCAATTTTTAAAACGACAAAAGTAGGAAGTTCAACCCCTATGGGTTTATCGTTAAAATAAGTAACCTTAATCACTAAATTTTCTTGTAAAAAATGCTTCTTCTCTCCCAGCTGCTCCTGAGGAAAAACGACCTGATCGTAATCCGCCTGATTCATGAAATGGTAACCTGCGGCATCCTGATAGAGAAATTGCATTTCCTTTTCTTCAGTATTCGCTTGATCAAGCTTATCCCCTGAAGTGATGGTCCTCTCAATAACATTTTGGTTTAACATATTTTTAAGCTTGGTACGAGTGAAGGCTCTGCCTTTTCCAGGACTGACGTGCTGAAAATCGACAATTTCGTAAGGAACACCCTCAATCTCAACTTTGAGCCCTTTACGGAACTGATTGGTAGCGTACATCCCCCAGTCCTAACTGAGACTCTTGCCAGTGTCAATCTTAAGTATCATGCACCCGACATTGCTTGACACAGTCTAACAACTTTAAAAGTTGTATCAACCTTTTCTTTTTCTTTTGCTTCCTGTGCTCAGGATCTCCTGCCAAAGCCGATGAAGCCGGCCGAATGTCAAACTCAGGCACAGGATCCTTTCTTAAAACCAAAGTTCCCCGACGGTAGGCTTCCTGCTCCAGCTCTTGAACTATTTTAACTAACTCTCGATCCTCAGGGACAAAATAAAGAAGCATTTTATAAGCGCTCAAAGCTTCAATCATTTTACCTAACATCAACGAAGAATCTGCCAAAAGCCTTTGAGCAATCAAATTGTCCGGGGTATCCACCACCACAGGGGATAAAGTCTCCACCACCTGATCATAGAGCTTACAATCAAAAAGAGCACGAGATAGCGCGACCTTACCTCCTGAAAAATTCGGATGCACCTTCAAGCCCTCACGGGCAATCGCAATAGCCTCTTCAGCCATGCCCGCTTTACGATAAGCTTCTGCCAAAGGAGCAAAAACACGCGAGCTAGGATCTTCCTGATACTTCTTCAAATAAGTATAAATGATAGGATCTTGACTTTTCACGAAACACCCAAACCCGCCTCTTTAAGATTTAAAACACGAGGCGTCACAAAGAAAAAAAGCTCCGACCGCGTCAAAATATCCGTTCGATTCCCAAAAAGAGAACCCAAGATAGGAATGTCCCGCAAGATCGGAAATCCTGAAGAACTTTTACTAGAATCTGTACCATAAATTCCCCCAATGACCAGGGTACTTCCGCTTTCTACCAGCACTAGGGTATTCATCATACGGTTACCTATCCCACTAGAAGTCCCTGAAAAAGGCACAATCACGTCCTTACTCAAAACAAGCCTCAGCTGAACACTTCCATCATTGGTAACCGTAGGCGTCACATTTAAACTGATATTGGCTTGCTGAACCGTACTCGTAGGCACACTTCCCACACCCGCCACAAAAGTCGTTCCAGGCACCTGAACGGGAGTCCCTGAAATGATCGAAGCGGTCTGCTTATTGAGTACCACAGTCTTAGGTGCTGCCAGGACCTTGGCTTCCGATTCTGTTTCTGCAAAACTTAAAATCGCATTCAATTGACTCGCTCCCGGAATAAACCCCAACGTGGGAGCAAAAGCCATCGTAGAACCTCCGGCAGAGCTCACCGCACTTCCACCAGAAAAAACTCCAGGAGATCCAAGCAACGGATCCACAGGATTGCCTCCAGAAAAACTGCCCAAAAATCGAGCAGTACCCGCAGACTGCGTACTATAACCCAAGCTTCCTCCGATATTTTTAGAAAAGCCTTCCGTCGCCTCTACGACTTTTGATTCAATCAAGACCTGGGGCGTCTGTGTGTCTAAAATTTCAATGAGCTTTTTGACTTTTTCAAGATTTTCGGCATGATCCTGGACAATCAACGAATTCGTACGAGCATCCGCCTGAACCACCCCAGGCGGACGACTTTTATCCGCATTAGCAGCTACCACAAAAGAACTGACAATTCTGGATAAATCCGACAAATCAGCATAACTAATACTGAAAATACGAGTAACCCGTGGACTTGACGCTTTTACGGCATCACTTGCCATTTTTTGTTCTTGTTTTTCGAGCAGCAAATTTTTCAACGTCATCACCCGAAGCACACTCTCTTTGCGATCAGCCCCTAATTTCATGGAGTCCATAATCACATCCAAAGCCTGATCCCAAGGAACATCCACCAAAGACAAGGTAATTTTTCCCTCAACATCACTTCCAATCATCATATTAAAACCACTTTATCCAATTTCTGAGTTATTGGGAACAAATTAT
>DAISZI010000226.1:0-3185 GCA_036824885.1 Oligoflexia bacterium | reverse complement strand
TTCTGATCTGTATCTGATGTCCGAACTTGAAAGCGCTCTTTGAGATCTTCTGAAAGCTGGGAAGAAAAGTCAGCATTGAATGCAATTTCTGAGACTTGATGACTACAGCCCAGACCAAAAAGTAAAACGATCCACGTTTTTTTCACGATGACCTCTTTCTTAACCATCCAATACACCGCTTCTCTCGATGTCCTCAAAAATCCGAGAAACATTCATCCCTTTCAAGCACTGCAAAGCAGGCTTTTCGAAACAGGTGTTTTTCTCGCAAGGCCAGCAAGACACGGGATTCATCGACAAAAAAACTTTTTTTAAACTTAAAGGAAGGGTCCGCTTAGGATCCCCAGCACCCCAGATCACTTGCACAGAGGCCCCACACAAAGAAGCTAAATGCGCTAATCCTGAATCATTACAAACACAAACTTTCGCTTTTTGAAGGACTTTCCAATAAGAAGCAACAGGTCCTCGATTGATCCAATTAAAAACCTTTCCCCCTCCCACCTTCTCTAATACCTTTCCCCATACCACGTCTTCAGCCCCCCCCACCAATAGCACCGACCAACCGGTCTTCTGATGCATCAAGTACATCAATAGCGCAAACGACTCCACAGGCCACCGCCTGGAAGAAGCTTGAGAACCAGGAGCAAGCACCCAGTAAGACTCCCCAGGCGGCTCCCAAGCCCCCGGCCATGCTAACTCAGGATCAAAGGCTTCTAAAAAAGACTGTGTCCAACCAGAAAAAACCTCTTTCTTTTGCGTTAAAAGTTTCAAGTAACTCTCAGATCGATGGACAACCCCCGAAACCTCTGTTTCCACCTTTTCATGAAGTAAAAAACCTCGCCCATTGGTAGGATAACCCCTCCTTCGCAGCACCCCAGCACGGTAGAAAAGCCACGCCTCAGAAAAACCTGTAGAAAGCAACAACCCAAGATCCCAAGACCTCTTTTTTTTCAAAGAGTAAGCTACTTTTTCTAAGGCTTTCCACGGACCCAAAAACTCATTAGAAGAGTTGGGCAAAACGCATACCTCATCAATCCAAGGATGAAATTGAATAGAAGAAACCCAAGTGCCACAAACGGAAACAATATAAGCCTGAGGATACATTTGCCTGAGCGCATAAAAAAAAGAACCTGCAAGGATCTGATCTCCAATCCAATTAGGCGCTCGCACCAAAATATTCAATCTAAAAACTCCTTCGTTCCTAAGTCTGCACGAATTAACTCTGCCACAATAGAACCCACACGAATTTTGGCTTCAAATCGAACGGGTATTTTCCGATCATCATCGGTGATCCATAAAAAGCTATCCCCTGTTTTTTTTAAAAGACCTTGAAACTGAGTTTCCAGTTGAAGCATGAGCGTGGGCACACGACCCCAAGGGGTCTCACGTTCTTCCCTTCTGAAAACATGGCAAGTCACTTGCGTGACTTTATTCTCAGCAATCACCGGAAATTCAATGACCTTTCCTTCCTTCCAAGAAATATGCCGCAAATAAAACAAAGCAGATAAACTATCCTGGGCATAGGGCTCGAAATGGCTCTCTTGCTTCCTTTCCACCATAGGCTTGGAGGGACGCACCAGGCGATCCCAATAAGACGTCTTCTTTTTGACATGATCATGAAATTCAAAAGACTCCCGTTTCTGACCGGTCTCATCCAAACTCAAATGGAACTGGTGTGAAAAAATACCCTCGTAATCCATGAAACTCTCAATTTGATCCTGTATGCGATAAAACAAGCTGAATACAGAGCTCGTGACCGCCTTAGCTTGGATAGGATACACTTTACGATCGTGGAGCACTTTCAGCGGCAGAACCTCCATCGTAAACTCCCCTGCTGTCACGCCTAAATAACTCATAGAAAAGACAAGCTTCTCAAAAACCCGAAAAGGCTCCCGACTCGCCCTTCTCACGGGAATCTTAAAAACTTTCTTTTGGTGACGCAATTTAACAGCAGGCGGCGATACAACTTGAGTAGCTTCATGCGTCTGAAAGCGTTGAACAATCTCCGGAGGAATCTCCGAACTGAGATCTACATTTTTCAATGATCCCGTCACACATCCCATCCACAGCATGAAAAAAACGCATTGATACATCTTCCATGAGATTAAAAGATTCATAGAAGCTTGTCGAGTTAGAGCTCATCGGATTTCGATTGTAAGCGAAGAAAAAAACGCCTAAGTTAGAGACTATGCTCTCAAGACTTATCCTCTTCATCACGCTCACTTTGATCTCCCAACACGCTTCTCTCGGTTCGACCCCTCAAAAACCGCATGCCTCAAAAACCTGCTATGACACGCTACCCGATATGGTCGAGCGCATTGCCCTAGGGGTCGTCAATATCAGTTCTACCACCGTTTTTAACTATACCGTTTACGGACTTGATGAATTTTTTCGATTTTATGGCATTCCTCAAGAAAGAAAACAAACGGCTTTAGGCTCAGGTTTCATCATTGATCAAGACGGGTTTTTACTGACGAACCATCATGTCATTGACGAAGCAGCAGAAGTCATGGTCATTTTTGCGGATAAACGCCAGCTCAAAGCAAAGATTGTAGGCAAGGATCAAAAAACAGACCTCGCTTTACTGCAGGTGCGAACAACCGATGCCTTACCTCGCTCAGAGCTCAAACCTGTTGCTTTGGGGAATTCGGATGCAGTACGCATCGCTGAATCTGTCGTGGCCGTAGGCAATCCTTTTGGACTTCAAAATACCGTCACTCGAGGAATCATCAGCGCAAAAAATCGATCCATTGGACTCGGCCCTTTTGATAACTTCCTTCAAACCGATGCCTCCATCAATCCTGGCAATAGTGGAGGTCCTCTTTTCAATACGGCAGGAGAAGTCATAGGAATCAACTCCGCCATCCATTCCAAAACCGGACAAAATAGCGGACTAAGCTTCGCTATCCCCGTCAACGAGGCAAAAGAGGTGCTAGCTGACTTAAAAAAATACGGAAGAGTCCCTCGGCCCTGGCTTGGGATTTTGGCAGAAAGAATCAGCCCCCAACTTCAAACTTACTACAATCTTCCCACAGCCCAAGGCGTACTCGTTTACCGTTTAATCGAATCAGGACCTGCCGATACCGCAGGATTTCAACCAGGAGATATCTTAGTGTCCATCGACGGAAAAACAACGCTTGAGTCTTACGACGTGGAACGCCTGCTGGCAAAACACAAGCCGCTTGAAA
>DAISZI010000225.1:0-3208 GCA_036824885.1 Oligoflexia bacterium | reverse complement strand
CAGGATCCCCCTGACGACCTGCTCGACCTCGAAGCTGGTTGTCAATGCGGCGAGACTCGTGTCTTTCTGTTCCTAAGATGAATAATCCTCCCAGGGCTTTGACTTCTTCTCGTTCCTGAAGGCATTTTTTTTGCCAATGCTCAAGTAATTCTTTCCATTTTTTTTCGTATGCTTCTTTTTCTTCGGAAGTGGCATCTTCTTTCAGCGGATCCATTTGTGCTTTGGCTAAAGCTTCCGGGTTTCCTCCTAGCAGGATGTCCGTTCCTCTTCCCGCCATATTGGTGGAAATGGTAAGCGCTGCCTTGCGTCCTGCTTGTGCGATGATTTCAGCTTCCCGGTCGTGCTGTTTGGCGTTTAAAACATGGTGCGGAATTTTTTCCCGATGCAACAAGGCTGAAAGTTTTTCTGATTTTTCGACAGAGATGGTGCCCACTAAAACAGGTTGTTTTTTCTCTTGAAGTCTTTTGATCTCATCTAAAGTTGCTTTAAGCTTGCCTGATTCTGATTTAAAAATGATGTCTGCATGGTCTTTACGTATCATGCTTTGATTCGTAGGAATCACTGTGACATCGAGTTGATAGATCTGCTTAAATTCCCGGGCTTCCGTGTCAGCAGTCCCAGTCATTCCACTTAATTTACGGTACATTCTAAAATAATTTTGAAAGGTGATCGTTGCTAGTGTCTGATTTTCGTTTTCAATGGTGACTTTTTCTTTAGCTTCAATGGCTTGATGCAATCCGTCAGACCATCTGCGGCCTGGCATGAGTCTTCCTGTAAACTCATCCACAATGAGGACTTCATCGTCTCGAACGACGTAATCAGTGTCTTTTTTAAAAAGCGTATGTGCCCGCAAGGCTTGATTGACATGGTGTAAAAGCTCAATATGAGTAGGATCGTAAAGATTAGAGACCCCTAGTCTTTTTTCCATTTTATCCACCCCTGCTTCTGTTAAAGCAGCAGTTTTAGACTTTTCGTCAATCGTGTAGTCCCCTTGAGGATCTAAACCCCCTGATGCCATGATTTGTTGATCAATGTGGTAGTAAAGATCAGTAGATATTTCTGTAGGACCACTGATAATCAGAGGGGTTCGAGCTTCATCAATGAGGATGGAATCTACTTCGTCTACAATGCAGTAGTTTAAATCACGTTGAACATAATCTTCGAGTCTGAATTTCATATTGTCTCGTAAGTAATCAAATCCAAACTCATTATTGGTTCCATAGGTGATGGCACAAGCGTAGGCTTGCTTCCTTTGAGCATCCGAAAGCCCGTGGACAATGGTCCCCGTACTCAATCCTAGAAAACCATAAATTTGACCCATCCAAGCGGCATCTCGCTTCGCAAGGTAGTCATTGACAGTGATGACGTGAACTCCTTGAGAAGTTAAGGCGTTTAAATAGCAGGGGAGGGTGGCAACCAGGGTCTTTCCTTCTCCTGTACGCATTTCTGCGATTTTTCCGCGATGCAACGTAATGCCTCCGATCATTTGCACGTCATAATGCCGTTGGCCGATGACTCTCCAAGCCGCTTCTCGGACAACCGCAAAGGCTTCCGGTAAAATAGAGTCCAAGGTTGCTCCTCGGTCTAGTTTTTCTCGAAATGCTTGAGTTTGAGCCTGAAGCTCAGCGTTACTGCACACCTTCATGCGAGGTTCACATGCCTGTATTTTTTCAACAATCGGAAAGATTGATTTTAGTTCCCGCTCATTTTGGGTGCCAAAGACTTTTTTTGCAATTTTTTGAAAGGACATAGCGCCGAATAGTACCAAAGCTATCTGCGAGAGTCTTCAAAAATATAAGATAAAGGATCTACAGGGTAACCGTGGACTCTGACTTCGTAATGGACGTGGGGACCGGTAGACAGACCTGTGTTTCCCAGGAAAGCGATTTGAGCGCCTCGTTTGATTTTTTCTCCAGGGGAAACTGCAAATTTTTGAAGGTGTCCGTACCAGGTTTCAAGTCCATAGCCATGATTCAGGATTAAGGTGAGGCCATAGCCCGTTTTGTAAGCGGCGTAAGTGACTTCTGCGTCTGCTGGAGCACGTATGCTCGTTCCAGGACGATTGGCGATATCCACCCCCTCATGCATCTTAATGCGATTGCCATACGGAGATGTCCTTACTCCAAATCCTGAAGTAAAATAGCCTTCTGCAGGTTTTTGAGTAGGAAGTGCTGCCAAAAAAGCTTTTTTGTCATAAAGCATTTCGTATTCATTTTGAAGTTTTTCTTCTATTTCAAAAGCTATCTCATGAAGATGAGAGATCTTGTGCTGCAGTTGATCGTATTCTTTTTGAAGTTCTAGCATTTCCGGATCTTCTTTGAAAGAGCTGAAAAGAGGTGAGCTTGAGAATGAGGTATGAGAATGAAGCGCTGGGATGTTCCAGCCTTCTTTCTCTAAATCTGATTCTGAATGGGTAGGTTCTTCTTCTTCTAAATGCATAATGACTCGAAGTCTTGTAGAAAAAGTTTTAATTCGATCCATGGTCGTTTCGATGGTATTTATTTTGTTTTGAAAAATTTGCACTTGTTGACGGAGTCGGTGGTTTTCTATCTTAAGTTCTTTGTTTTCTCCAATTTGACTCATGACGTAAAAGTAATCAAAAAGCATGATTCCTGTTAAAAGAACGAGCATGGCAAGTCCCAGGAAGCTGCTTTTGACCACCCACGAGGGAATAAAAAAACGTTTCATCTGAGATGTTTTTTCAGGAACAACTAAAATAGTATAATATCGATTATAAGAAGACACTTTAAGTTACCTGTACTAAAAGAACGGAAATATTGTCATCACCGCCTTGTGCATTCGCAAGTGCAACTAAATTTTCAGCGGCTTTTTGAAGCTGAAAATTCTGTTCATCGAGAACTTTGCTGATTTTTTGATCCTCTATTAAATTTGTGAGACCATCGGAGCAAATTAAAAAACAATCTTCTGAACGTGTGTTCATTTGATAAATATCTACTTCTAGAATGCTGTCGTATCCTACTGATCTGGTGATGATATTTTTTTGCGGATGATTCTTGATCGCATTTTTGGGGATGAGTCCTGCTTGAAAATGCTCTTCGATTAAAGAGTGGTCTTTCGTGACTTGCCAGATACCTCCTTCCCGAAGGTAGTAGCAGCGACTATCTCCTACATGTGCAATGACTAGTTTGTCGTTTTGAAAGAGTAATGCGGTGGTCGTTGTTCCCATGCCCTTGAGGTTTTCAAATTT
>DAISZI010000224.1:0-3209 GCA_036824885.1 Oligoflexia bacterium | reverse complement strand
ATCTTGGCTGCCTCTGAAAGCTTCTGGGCAGCTTGTAATTCTCCTTCTGCAGCGCTGATTTTAGACCGGCGCTCTCTTTCTGCTTCTGCTTGTTTCGCCATCGCTCGTCGCATTTCTACAGGAAGATCAATTTGCTTGACTTCTACATTCGCTACTTGAACTCCCCAAGGTTCTGTCTGTGCATCTAAGATGGATTTCAAGCGATGATTCACGGATTCACGCGATGCCAGAAGCTCATCTAATTCTACTTGGCCTAAAACAGAACGCAAAGTGGTCTGTGCTAATTTTGAGGTTGCCATGAGGAAGTTTTCTACTTCTACCACCGCACGATTGGGCTTAACAACTCGAAAATACACAACTGCATTTACTTTGACCGTTACGTTATCTCGAGTAATCACGTCTTGCGGTGGTACATCTAAAGTGATGGTTCTGAGATCAATACGGACCATTCTATCCATGCCTGGGATCAAAGCGATCATTCCAGGGCCTACCTCATGGATCACTCGTCCCAATCGAAAAACGACCCCACGCTCGTATTCATTGAGGACTTTTAAGCTCAGAGATATCGCCAATAAGACTAAAACACCTAAAAAAATAATCAATGCAAAACCTCTTTTTTTCAGTAGTTAACTTTTAGCTCCAATATCCGATTTGAAGAGTTACTGCAAGATAAAAAGAGTGTGAGCTGCTTGAAGGTCGCATTCAGGGCAACGTTTGACTTCTTGAGTCAGGTTTTTGTTAAAATCAGTTCTATGGCTGATATGCAGATGGGATTTGCACTGAGGGCAGTGGCTGTACTTTTCTAAAATTTTTTGAATATCACCGAAGTACTGGATGACGGTTGGCAGTAGTATTTCATTTTCTTCCGTGTCTTCTGCAAGGATCATGTTCTTTTCCATAAATTCTCCTTTTCCTTTTTAGGGGCTAAAGAGATCTCGGTTGTTTTTTTGGGATCCTCAACGGGAAAGCTTTGCCTCTTCAGTGCTGTTAAAGAGGCTCTTGTTGAAGCCAGGGCAAAAGAAGATTTTGTAAGACTATTTTAGTATTGTAAGATCCACGCGGAATTTGTTCTAAGATTTCCACTTGCTTGAACCAAAATGCCTGTGGGTTGCTTGATCGTTTTTGGGCACTTCGGACGATGTCTTGCATGAGGTGGGCGAGGGGAGGCTCAGCCCAGGCGAAGTCATAAGTGGGGTCTAAAGATCCATGCAAAAGTTCTACTAATATACTAGTTAAAAATTCTATGAGTCTTTCTCCTTGAGATTTGGTTTGAAGGCTGAAGTCCAAGATCTCTGAAAAATACCTTTTGGGTTCTTTTAAAAATCGAAAAAAAAGAAGACTTTGCTCACCTAAAGCTGCCCAATGGCACGCGCGTGTGTAGCTTCCTTGGGCCATTTTTGCCACTAATCCTGGTTGTGCAACGTCACTGAGCATCTCGCGTAGGTAATGTTCAGTAAAAGGCTTGAACCTGAGCATGTGGCATCGAGAAATGACTGTAGGAAGTAATTTAGCAAGATGATCGCAGGTGAGTAAGAAAACCCAGTTAGCAGGAGGTTCTTCGAGAAGTTTGAGAATGGCATGGGATGCTTGCGGAGTCATGCGTTGAGCTTTGAAGATGAAGACTATTTTAAATCGATGCTCGTAAGCTGGGAAGCTGATTTGCGATTGGAGTGCTCGAAATTTTTCTATTTTCAGTGAATCTTCTCCAGATATTTCCAATACATCTACATTCTGGTGGGTGCGATGTTTCTGGCAGGAAGGACATTGACCACAAGGTTCTTCTGCTGAATCCGAAGTGGTAAATCCTTGTTTTTGACAGTGAATCCATTGTGCAAAAAATCGAGCGAGTGTTCTTTTTCCGATGCCTGCAATGCCTGTGAAAAGAAGGGCATGGGGTAAAACCTGATTGAATTTCCAGTGTTTTATTTCTTTTTCCCAAGAAGTCCGGTGGTGGTTCAGCAACCAGGGGATTAGATTTTCATGCATTCAAGTGCTTTCCCAAAGCGTCTCCAAAGTTCTTGGACCAAGGTAGGTATCAGGGTTCTGAAATGCTGATCGTCCAGGGTGAACCAGCGCTCGGGATTTTCTGTCCTGGCTTTCAGGTAGCCCATGCGTACTTGCGCTTGAAACTCCACGCCTTCTGCTTCAAATCGATTGGGATTACGTGCACGTTTGAGTCCCTTTTCAGGGTCTATATCTAAAAAAACAACGAGGTCTGGCTGCACAGAACTTGCTAGGTTGTTCAGAGTATTCACTTCTTCCCAAGGAAGTCCTCGTGCGTAGGATTGGTAAGCAAGCGTTGAGTCCGTAAAACGATCGCATAAAACGAGGGTAGGGGTGCTTAGAGCCGGTAAGATGACTTGGTGAAAATGTTCCGATCGAGCAGCTTCATAGAGAAAAAGCTCTGTTTTTGGATGCATGGATGAACTTAAAACAAGAGTGCGAAGGGTTTCTCCTAAAGGGCAGCCTCCCGGCTCTCGGGTAGCAAGCACTCGGTATCCTCGTTGCTTGAAATGTGCATGGATGCCTTTTATCAGGGTAGACTTCCCGGAGCCTTCCGTGCCTTCGAAGCTCACTAAAAGGCCCGGGTTTGATCGATTCATTGCTGAGGTTTTATGGCTTTTGAGAGAAAACGTTCTTTCTTTGCTTCTTCAGGGGCCTGTGGGAGGGGAAGTAGCGCTTTTCGAGAAAGACGAATCTTCCCGAATTTATCCACCTCAAGGACTTTCACTTCAACTTCGTCACCTTCTTTGTAGTAATCGGAGATGCGTTGTACCCGAGTGTGATCAATTTCAGAGATATGTAACAAACCATCCTGGTTAGGAAGCACGTTGACAAAAGCTCCAAATTCTACGATCTTGCGAACAGTTCCTTTGTAGACATTGCCTACTTCCACTTGTGCTACAATGTCCTCAATCATTTTTAAGGCTTTTTCACTGGCAATACTATCGCTTGAAGCTACGTGAATTTTCCCATCGTCATTGATATCTATTTTACAGCCTGTCTGAGCAATGATGTCCCGGATGACCTTGCCGCCTGATCCAATGACGTCGCGGATCTTGTCTATAGGCACCGAAATCGTCGTGATGCGAGGAGCGAATTTGGACAGCTCTGGACGGGAACTTCCCAGCGATTTCTCCATTTCTTGCAGAATGTGCAAACGTCCTTGACGTGCTTGTTCGAGGGCTTGGGACATGATCTCCTGAGTC
>DAISZI010000223.1:1632-3217 GCA_036824885.1 Oligoflexia bacterium | reverse complement strand
ATTTAAACTGCGATTATCAAAATTAATCGAGAGAGAATTTTAATTATTTTTAATGATATTTTTGTTCCTGCACAACTTAATGAGCGGATACAATTATAAATTTAATTTCTAGTTTTATTCTTATATGAATTTACTGACCGCAAACTCCTGTAAAAAGATTAACTAAAAAAAATAGAAACTAGTCTAAGAAGAAAAACTACAAACAGTATTTGCAAAAGGCAAAAAATCCCTCACATCGCACTACCAATAGCATACCAGTTTAGTGAATGTTTAAGTCGTTTTCTTATTGCTAGTGAATCTTTTTTTCATAACATTTCACTTTTCTTCTTACATGAAATCATTTTTCTGCGTGATTGCCACCCAAGAATTATTTTTGCACCAAATACGCTCTACGATTTCTACCCACACTTAAAGCTTTTCAAAACGTTCTTTGAGAGGAAAATGCTCCATGACTTGACTAACAAGGCGATGACTTATTTGAAAGCAAACAAAAGCTTGATATCTTCGTCTGTGAAACGAATACCCGCACCGTAAAAATAAGGAAATTTACGATTTATCTTCACAAAAGACTCAATGCCCGCATTGAAGTAAACCCAATCGTAAGGGAAAACCTGTAGAGCAAGACGATCATGCACCGAACCTACGGAATTTCTGACATAAATGTCATTCTTTAAAGCAATCTTACGCAAATCCTGGTTAGGACCCAAATAAAAAGTCGCAGAAAAAGCTCCATCCCCATAAAGAGCACCCAAAGCAAGATCCAAGCGTGAAAAAAACACCTTGCCCAACATCAATGTAAAAAGTAACCCCGTTTGATCTGCCACCTGGGTCTGAGTCGTCACCTTCTGCCCGCCTGAAGTCGTGGTCACCGTCGTATTAGAAAGCTTCCCTCGAGAATCAGAAGCAATACCGAGCAAGTAATACCTGTCTTTTTTCGGCCAAATGCCTAATTGAAAATAACCTCGGCCTCCATCATAAGCAGGTAAAGCAGCACCTCCTAAATCTAGGATAAATTCTACTTCATTGTAGCGATTGAGAAAGCGATTCGCATTTTCCAAAATTTTTTTAATCTCTTGAGCATAACTCGGATCATTCAAAATCATCCCTAAGGATCCGGTCCCCTGATTAATCCGAGTGAACACAGCACGCAACTGCTCAATAGCATCTTCCAGTTTGACCAAAGAGCGCTGAGCGCTACGACTTAAATCTCCCCCCGGAGAAAGCGTCGTGCTTGCATTGGCTAAAACGTGGTTCAGCTGAGACAAGATTTTTTTCAACTCGTCAGAATTCAAAGAACTATCCAAGCGCGAAGTTAACTTACCGACTTCCTGAAGCACTTTGCCCATTTGATCAACCAATCGATTGACATCCTGAGTATCTGATCCCATATGTACCTGACGCCCTCTCTCCAAACTGCGAGGAGCAGCAAAAGCCTCGGGAAAAAAGAAATTCCTCCAAACCGAGCGAGGCTTTTGATCACCGTTTTCAGACGAAGCGGGTAAAAAATCTCCGTAAGAAGTCGCAGGAGCCGTACGAAGCACAGGCTTAAACTCTAAAAACTTGTCCCCCAAAAAAAAACAAGGGG